>DASSNR010000295.1:0-10040 GCA_035687925.1 Gemmatimonadaceae bacterium
TACATCGGTGACCGCTTCCTCCCGGACAAGGCGATCGATCTGGTGGACGAAGCCGCCTCACGTCTCCGTATCGAGATCGACTCGCTCCCGCAGGAGATCGACGAGGTGGAGCGGCGCATCATGCAGCTCGAGATCGAGCGGCAGGCGTTGCGGAAGGAGAAGGATGCGGCATCGGTCGAGCGTCGCGAGAATCTTGAGCGCGAGCTGGCCGAGCTGCGCGAGCGCTCATCGGGGATGAAGGCGCAGTGGCAGGCGGAGAAGGATGTGCTCACGAAGGTCGCCGCCGTCACGCAGCAGATAGAGCAGGCGCGCATCGAGGCAGAGCAGGCGCAACGCACCGGGGACCTGGGGAAGGCGGCCGAGATCTCGTATGGGCGCATCCCGCAGCTCGAGAACGAGCGGCGCGAGGCGGAGCGCGTGATGGCGAGCCGTCAGCTGAATGGCACCCAGTTCCTGAAGGAGGAGGTCGACGCCGACGACATCGCGGAGGTGGTCGCGCGGTGGACCGGGATCCCGGTGTCGCGGATGATGGAGAGCGAGCGCGAGCGGCTCACCAAGCTGGAGGATGTGCTGGCCGCGCGTGTGATCGGGCAGGAGCAGGCGGTGAAGGCGGTGGCGAACGCCGTGCGCCGGTCGCGAGCGGGACTGCAGGATCCGAATCGCCCGATCGGTTCGTTCATCTTCCTCGGTCCCACCGGGGTGGGGAAGACGGAGACCGCGCGGGCGCTGGCAGAGTTCCTGTTCGACTCCGAGCAGGCGATCGTGCGGCTCGACATGTCGGAGTACATGGAGAAGCACGCGGTCGCGCGGATGATCGGGGCGCCGCCGGGATACGTGGGGTTCGAGGAAGGCGGCCAGCTCACGGAAGCGGTGCGGCGTCGTCCCTATTCCGTCGTGCTCTTCGACGAGATCGAGAAGGCGCACCCCGATGTGTTCAATATCCTGCTGCAGATCCTGGATGACGGACGCCTCACCGATTCGCAGGGGCGGACGGTGGACTTCCGGAATACCGTGATCATCATGACGTCGAACATCGGCGGGCAGTTCATCCTCGAGTACGGCACGCGCGATTGGACGGCGGCGGAGGAGCGTGTGCTCACCGCGCTGCGGCAGCACTTCAAGCCCGAGTTCCTGAACCGCATCGACGACATCATCATCTTCAACCCGCTGGCGATCGAGCAGATCGAGCACATCGTCGAGCTGCAGCTGCATCATCTCGAGGGGCTGCTGGCCGACCGCAAGCTCACGCTCGAGGTGACGCCCGAGGCGAAGCACGTGCTGGCGCAGGAAGGGTTCGATCCGGTGTACGGTGCACGTCCGCTCAAGCGTGCGATCCAGAAGCACGTGCAGAATCCGCTCGCGCTCGCGGTGCTCGAGGGGCGGTTCCAGGAGGGCGATCACATCGTCGTCACGCGCTCGCCGGAGGGCGGACTGCAGTTCGACAAGGCGGAAGCCGCTGCAGCGGCCGCGCGGTGAGCGCGCGTACGGGGAGCGCGAGCGGCGCTGCGCGTGATGCCGAGTGGATGACACGCGCGTTGGCCGTGGCGCGCGAGGCGATGCGCTTCCATGAGGTGCCCGTCGGCGCGATCGTGGTGCGCGACGGCGAGATCATCGCGCAGTCGGGCAACCGCACGGTGCGCGACCGGGACGCCACGGCGCACGCCGAACTGCTCGCGATTCACGAGGCATCGCGCGTGACCGGCGATGCACGACTCGCGGGATGCACGCTCTACGTGACGCTCGAGCCCTGCGCGATGTGCGCGGGCGCGCTCGTGTTGTCGCGTGTGGAGCGCGTGGTGTTCGGCGCGTGGGATGAGAAGGCGGGGATGGTCGGTTCGGTGGAGGATCTCCTGCGCCATCCTCGACTCAATCATCGTCCCGGCGTGCAGGGCGGGGTGTGCGCCGACGAATGCGGCGCGCTCCTCCGCGAGTTCTTCGCCGCGCGTCGAAGCAGCGTTGACTCGCCTTCAGTGGCCGGGTAAGTTGCACAGTCTGTCTCCGGACAGGTGGCCGAGAGGTTGAAGGCACCGGTCTCGAAAACCGGCATACCGGTGAACCCGGTATCGTGGGTTCGAATCCCACCCTGTCCGCTGAGCGTCGGACGCGCACTTTCTTGTCCGTGACGCACGCGTCGCGAAAGGCGGACCCGGATGGGTCCGCCTTCGTCATAATGGTTGGTTAGCTTCATCGTGATGACGGTGCGCCGTGCGCATCGTCCAGTGATGTGGATGGGTGGCCGAGTGGTTTAAGGCGCACGCCTGGAAAGCGTGTGGGGCCGAAAGGCTCTCGCGGGTTCGAATCCCGCCCCATCCGTGAGCCCTGCGTGGTGTTCCGACACCGAGCGGGGCTTTTCGCATCCCGCCCAAGATCTGACGAGCGACGTGAGGCAGCGAGCGACGGAAGAATCGAACGGCGGCCGCTCACGGCGTGCAGAGCGCTGCGCCACCGAGCACAGCCAGTGCGTACAGCACATAGGTCACTACCACGTCGCGCGTGTTCCGACAGCGTGAGAGCGCGACGACGAGCCCCGCCGTGAGTGCGACCAGGGCGCCGGTCACCATGACGACAGGGAGCACACGCGTCGGCTCACTGGTGCCGAGCACCTCCACGAGCACGCCTCCCCATCCGAGAGCGACCAGTCCCAGCGCTCCAGCCAGTTGCAGCCATGTGCGGCTGTTCCTCGACCGTTTCATCCTGCCTCCCAGCGATCGGTGTGACGTGCACTGCATGTCACGGCCAGCGTGGCCGCTCAATCGGCTGGCCCTGCCACGACCGGCATACTACACCACGGAACGAAAATCCTTCGCTCCAGTGAGCGGCTCATGCGCCGCCGATGATGCGTGTTAAGTTTGATCCGATCTGACGCCGGGAGAGGTTTCGCCTGGAAAGCGGAGGGGGCCGATCGGCACGCGCGAGCCGTCGGTTGGCATCGCGACTCTGTTCTTCACACTGCCGTGCTCGACGCGATCCGCCCGGGTACGGCAGTGGTGTCCCCGGGGTACCATGGACGCACTCTTCGCGTGGCTGAGCGCGCTTCCGACCGCCGTACTGTACCTCGCTCTCGCGGCCGCAGCCGCCGTGGAGAACATCTTTCCTCCGTTCCCGGCAGACACGGTCGTCGCGTTCGGGAGCTTCCTCGCGGCGCGCGGTCATGCAGGATTCGTGGGAGCGTTCCTCGCCGCATGGTTGGGCAATGTCGCCGGCGCCATGATGGTGTATGGCATTGCGCGCGGTGCCGGCGGCGCGCTCCGCACCACGCGGTTCGTTCCGCGGCCCGGCAGCGACTCGGCGCGCCGACTCCGCGCGTTCTACGAGCGTCGCGGTCTCATCGCGCTCGCAATCAGTCGCTTCGTGCCGGGTGTGCGAGCGCTCGTGCCGCCCGTTGCCGGTGCGCTCGAGGTCCCGGCGGCATCCTTCGCGTTCGTCATCGCCGCGGCGTCGGCACTCTGGTATGGCATCGTCACGATCGCGGCCTATCGTCTGGCCGCCAACTGGTCGGCTGTACAGGCGTTCATCGCATCGTTCACACTCGGCACCGAGATCGTCGCGGGCGTCGCGGCGGTAATCGCACTGATGGGGTGGTGGCTGTGGCGCCGCCGTGGAGCGCGACGCGAGCGCCGGATGGCCGAGCGCTCGTAGTCGAGAGCGGGAGAGCGGGACGGCGACATGCACGCTACACATCCTTGGTGACCTCGCGGCAGCCGACGCGTATCGAGAGCGATACTGCTCGGCGCGCCTTGTTCCGGAACTCCGGCGCGCGTAGGTTGCGGAGTCGGTAGGTTGCACGTTCCAGAAGGGGAGTAGCTACGCGGGCACCTGCCCGCGCGATCGAATCGTCAGGACTGCGTCGGGACTCGGCGCACGGTTCGGATCGGGTCAGGGCAACGACCAGGCGAGACCTTCGCTCACGCCGGATGAACATCCGGTGGCGCGAAGGTTTCGCCTTTTGCGCATCTGAACCCTGATTCGCGAGGTGACGGACGCGGCAGCGTCCCGTTCCCCGTGCCGAGAGCGACAATCGATGATCAGCATCTGGACGTGGATCGGCTTCAACGCATTTGTGCTCGTCATGCTCGCGCTGGACCTCGGCGTCTTTCACCGGAAGGCGCACGAGGTCTCGATCCGCGAAGCGGCGGTGTGGAGCGCGGTCTGGGTCGCGCTGGCGCTCCTGTTCGGGGCGGGCATCGCGCACGTCATGGGGACGCAAGCGGGACTCGAGTATCTCACCGGGTACCTGATCGAGAAGGCGCTATCGGTCGACAACATCTTCGTCTTCGTCCTGCTCTTCTCGTACTTCGGTGTGCCCCCGGAGTACCAGCATCGCGTCCTCTTCCTCGGGATCCTCGGGGCGCTCGTGATGCGGGGGGTGATGATCGGTGCGGGAGCGCTCGCGCTCGAGCACTTCCACTGGGTCATCTACGTGTTCGGCGGATTCCTGATCGTGACCGGTGCGCGCATGGCGGTGCAGCGCTCGCACGCCGTGGATCCCGGTGCCAATCCCGTGCTGCGGTTGCTGCGCCGGATCATTCCGGTCACCGAAACGTATCACGGACAGCGGCTGTTCGTGTCGCTCCCCGTCGATGGCGCACGCGGGGCGCTCCGCCGCGTGGCGACGCCGCTCTTCGTGGTCCTCGTGCTGATCGAGACCACCGATCTGGTGTTCGCCGTCGATTCGATTCCGGCCATCTTTTCCGTTACGCGCGATGTCTTTCTCGTCTACACGTCCAACGTGTTCGCGATCCTGGGGCTGCGCTCGCTGTATTTCTTGCTGGCTGGCGTCATCGGACGCTTTCAGTACCTCAAGCTCGGGCTGTCGCTCGTACTGGTGTTCGTCGGAATGAAGATGCTCCTCTCAGGTGTCTACGCGATTCCGATCGTGCTGTCGCTCGCCGTCATCGCGTCGATTCTGGGACTCGCCGTCGTCGCGTCGCTGCTCTGGCCCCGAGCGGGGGGCGATGGGGAGTCGGCGCGACGCTGGGCGCGGTCGCGATGGGCGCCGTCGCTCGCGCTCGCATTCATTGTCGCCTCGCTCGTGGCGCTCGTGGCCGTGCCGTGGACGGGGTTGCACCGGATGCAGGCGATGCAGCACGAGCTCTCCGATGTCGTCGCGCCATCGCGCGCGCTCGTCGAGCGATTGCACCTCTCACTCGCGCTGCAGGGCGCTGCGCTGCTGGACTTCGGGGAGACGGGGAACCCCGCTCACCTCGATCGCTTCGACGCGGCGCGGGAGGAGCAGCGGCGAAACTACGACGCGCTCGCATCGCTGGTGGCGCAACTCGGCCCCACCGTTCGTGCACGGTACGACACGCTCGGTGTACGCCAGCGCGAGTGGTACGCCGCGGCGGGCGACCTCGTCATGCGCCTGCGCCCACTCAGTGGTCAGGCGCAGCAGCGGCCGGTGACCGCGCAACGGTCATACGAGAACGCGCTCGTCGCCGTCTCACGCCTCGACGAGGCGATCACGCAGGCTGCGACGGTGCGCTGGAGCGGGGTGGGAGTGGAGATGCGGCGCGAGAGTTGGCTCGCCGTCGTACTTGGCGCCATGGCGCTCGCCGCGGCATTGGCGGTCGGATGGCTCGGCCGACAGCTCGCGGCGTTCGCGAACGACGCCGAATTGCGCCGGCGCGAGGTCGAGGAGGTGATGGCGCGAAAGGCCATCTTCACGCGCGGCTTCAGCCACGACCTCAAGAATCCACTGGGTGCCATCGAAGGACACGCCGAGCTGCTCGAGGCCGGGTTGCGCGGCGAGTTGACGGAGCCGCAACGCGATAGCGTGCAGCGCATCCGGAGGCTCGTGCGTTCGCTGGTCACCCTCATCGACGATGTGCTGGAGATCGCACGCGCCGAGTCGGGACAGCTCCGGATTGCGCGTGCGCCAACGGATGTGCCGCAGCTCGTGGAGGAGACGGTCGAATCGCATCGCGCGGCGGCTCTCGCCGCGGGGCTCACGCTCGATCTCGCGCCGCTTCCCACGCTATCGCCCGTTGTGACCGACGGTGGTCGCGTGCGGCAGATCCTCGGCAACCTGTTGTCAAACGCGGTGAAGTACACGCCGTGCGGCGGCCAGGTGCTGGTGTGTGCGACGACGAGGCGTGCGGCGCGCGCGTTCGGTGAGGAGTGGTTGACCGTGGACGTGCGCGACACGGGCCCTGGCATCCCGCCCGACAAGCGCGAGCACATCTTCGAGGAGTTCGTGCGCCTCAACCCGGGTGCGACGGAGGGTGCGGGTGTGGGGCTCGCCATCGCGCGTCAGCTGGCGCGGCTCCTGGGCGGCGACATCACAGTGGCGAGCGAGAACGGGCGCGGCTCGACGTTCACGCTCTGGCTTCCGCTCGCCACCGCGAAGACTACCGGCCGCGCGTGAATCCAGGGCGCGACGCCCCGTCGCGCGGTGCAGGCGAGCCTACTTCGATCGCGCGTACGTGCCGATCAATTCGCCCTGTGCGATGATGTGTCCGTGCATCGCGGTCTCGAGCTCCGACTTCGTCGGGCCCTTCAGGTCGGGGAGCATGACGTCGAGCGCGTAGAGCTTGAAGAAGTAGCGGTGCCGCCCGACCGGCGGACAGGGCCCACCATAGCCGGTGCGCTTCCAGTCGTTCTTCCCTTCTTTCGTGCCCGGGGGCAATGCACCCGCCGCCGCACCCTTCACCAGTAAGGTCGTCGCCGGCGGGATGTTGTAGAGCACCCAGTGCACCCAGGTCATCTGCGGATGCGCTGGATCGGGGGCATCGGGATCATCGACGATGAGCGCGGCGCTCTTCGCGTTCGCGGGAACGCCCGACCACGCGAGCGGTGGCGAGACGCCGGGCCCGTCGCATGTGAATTCCGCCGGGATGCTTCCGTCGGCGGTAAACGCGGAGGAGGTGACGGTCATGTGCGGCGCACCGGATGTCGCATGCAGATCGGCGCGTGCCCCGGCGAGGACGACGATCCCCGCGAGCGAGAGCGCGAGCGGCGCGCGGCGCCGCAGGAGTGGAGCGATGACGGTCATGGAACCTCCGAGGTCGAAGCGTTCGGTCCGCATTGAATGCCCCCGCCCATTCGTACATTCTTCAGGAATGCCCCAGCCAAACCTACTGGAAGCCTTTCCGAATCCCTATCCCGGGCGGGACTACGAGGTGCACCTCGAGTGCCCGGAGTTCACCTCGCTCTGTCCGCTTGGCGGCATCGAGGGTGACTCGGCGGAGCTCTCCGCGCTGAGCGGTGGCGCGCCGGACTTCGCGACGATGCGCATCACGTACTGTCCCGGAGAGCTGTGCGTCGAGCTCAAGAGCCTCAAGCTGTACCTCTGGAGCTTCCGGAACGACGGTATCTTCTACGAGCGAGCGGTGAACCGGATTCTCGACGATCTCGTGGCGAAGATCGCGCCGACATGGATGCAGGTGGTCGGCGACTTCAACGTGCGCGGCGGCATCAAATCGATCGTGACGGCGCGGCACGGGGTGCGCGGCTGATGCCAGCGACGCGGCGCGCCGTGGTTCTCCTGAGTGGCGGGCTCGATTCGGCGACGACGCTGGCGATCGCGCGCGAGCAAGGGTTCGAGCCGTACGCGCTCACGTTCCGCTATGGGCAGCGGCACGAGGGGGAGATCGACGCGGCGCGCCGGATTGCGGCGGACGTGCAGGTGGCCGAGCACGTCGTGGCGAACATCGACCTGCGTGCATTCGGCGGCTCGGCGCTCACGAGCGATATCGCGGTCCCGAAGGGGCGCGCGCTCGACGAGATGAGCGCCGGCATCCCGATCACGTACGTGCCCGCGCGCAACACCATCTTTCTCTCATTCGCGCTGGCGTGGGCGGAGGTACTCGGGGCGACCGACATCTTCATTGGCGTCAACGCGCTCGACTACAGCGGCTACCCCGACTGCCGTCCCGAGTACATCGCGGCGTTCGAGCGCATGGCGCGCCTCGCAACGAAGGCCGGTGTGGAAGACGACGCGCGGCTGACCATCCACGCGCCGCTCATCGCGCTCACGAAGGCGCAGATCATCGAGCGCGGACTCGCGCTCGGCGTGAACTATTCGCTCACGCGCACCTGCTACGATCCCTCGCCGGCGGGCGAGGCGTGCGGCGAGTGCGACGCGTGTCAGCTGCGTCTCACGGGCTTCGCCGAGCTGGGGCTCACCGATCCCGCTCCATACCGGTCGACGACCAGGACGCACGCGTGACGTACGCGGTGAAGGAAATCTTCTACACGCTACAGGGCGAGGGCGCGAACACTGGGCGCCCAGCGGTGTTCTGTCGCTTCGCCGGGTGCAACCTGTGGACGGGGCGAGAGGTCGATCGGGCGCGCGCCATCTGCACCTTCTGTGATACCGATTTCGTCGGGACGGACGGCGAAGGGGGCGGGAAGTTCGTGACGGCCGAGTTGCTCGCGGCCGCGGTGGCGAGTACGTGGCCCGCGTCGACCACCGATGCGGCACGGCGCCTGGTCGTGTGCACCGGCGGCGAGCCGCTGCTGCAGCTGGATGCGGCGTTGGTGGATGCGCTCCACGCCGAGGGGTTCGAGGTCGCCGTGGAGACGAACGGCACGCAGCGCGCCCCGCGCGGACTCGATTGGGTGTGCGTGAGCCCCAAGGCGGGCGCGGAGCTCGTGCTGCGCGAGGGGAACGAGCTCAAGCTCGTCTATCCGCAGGACGCGGCCCTGCCCGAGCGCTTCGCCTCGCTCGACTTCGAGCACTTCTACCTGCAGCCCATGGACGGCCCCGACCGCGAGCGCAACACGCAGCTCGCACTGCGCTACTGCCTCGCGCATCCGCAGTGGCGGTTGAGCCTGCAGACGCACAAGCTGCTCGGCATCCCGTGAGCGCCTGATGGAGATCTTCAAGGAGTTCACGCTCGAGGCGGCGCACCGGTTGCCGAATCTGCCGGCGGATCACAAATGTGCTCGCCTGCACGGGCACTCGTTTCACGTCACGGTGTGCGTGCGCGGCCCGGTGGGCGCGTCGACCGGGTGGGTGATGGACTTCGGCGAGCTCATCGATGCTTTCCAGCCAATTCACGAGCGGCTCGATCACTCGTACCTGAACGACATCGAGGGGCTGGAGAACCCGACGAGCGAGCAACTCGCGCGCTGGATCTGGCAGCACCTGGCGCCGGCGCTCCCGTCGCTGAGCCAGGTGACGGTGCGCGAGACGTGCACGTCGGGGTGCATCTACCGCGGCGAAGACGAGTAGCGCCCGTGCGGCGCGCCGGTGCGCGCCTTGCTCAGTATCGAATCGAGCGCAATGTCGTGTCGCGCTGCGTCGTGGTGTCGCTCACCGTATGGGCGATGGTCGTCGTCGTCTTCGCGGCGTTCTGCAGCGTGCTCACGAGGACGGTCGCATCGCTCTTCGTGATCGTGACGGGGAATCCGCCGAAGTTGCGATTGGCGAAGAAGAGGCCGTAGGTCACCTTCCGGCCGGCGATGCGGCGGTTGAGCGTGATGCCACCTGCGGCCACACCGGGCTCCGTGAGCGTCGCGCGGTTCAGGTCGGCGCTCGTTCGCGAGGTGCGAGCCGGAGTCTTCAGGAGTCGGGTCGCGGCAGTCGCCCATTGCTCCACGTCGGCCGGCACGAAGGTGAGGAGCACCGATCCGTTCGGCGCGCCGGCGCCCACCTCCACGCGATCATCGCCGCGCGCGTACACGGCGATCACGGCATCGCCCATGGCGAGCTTGGCGATGGGCTGCCGCGGGATGGCGGGCGTCGCCTCCGATGCGTCGGGGGCCGGGGGTGGGGCCGGCGTGGGCGTGCGCGCCGCGTGGCTGCATCCCACGGCGACGCCCGCGATGATCGGTACGATGACACGTCTGGTGATCCGCGACACGAAGCTCCTCCCTTTTTTCCATCACGGCTGGCAGACATATTTGATCCCGATGCCAACTCGTGATTCGACCCTGCTCGATGCCCGCGCCATCGAACGTACGCTCAAGCGGATGGCCGACGAGATCGTCGAGCTGAACGATGGGACGGACGACCTGATCATCGATGGCATCCAGCGCCGCGGTGTGCAGCTCGCCGACCGAATCGCTCGCGTCATTCAGGAGCGTGAGGGGATCGA
>DASSNR010000312.1:0-3536 GCA_035687925.1 Gemmatimonadaceae bacterium
CGCACCGATGATGCCGAACGGGACGTAGGCCAGAATGATCAGCGCGAGGATGAGCAGCGACGCGGGGATGCCGGCGACCGCCACGTGTGCGCCGAACAGCGTTCCGGCCGCGAGCAGCAGCACGGAGCGAATCAGCGTCCAGAGAAAGCCGTATCCGACGAGACCGCCCAGCAGCCACGGCAACCGTGCCGGCGTGGCGAGCAGCGCCTCGAGCGTCCCCGTGTTGATCCCCGACCCGATCGCGCCGGGCAAGCCGTTCACCGCCACGGTGAGAAACGAGTACGCGACCATTCCCACGAGCAGGAACCCGAAGTATTGCCCGCCCTGCGTGCGAATCGAATTCGCCATGACGGGCTGCAACGCGTGCGTCACGAAGTAGAGCGGCACGATGGACACGAGCAATCCCACGAGCGAGATCACCATGTTCAACCGGTAGCTCGTGGCGGTGAACCAACTCGCCTTGATGAGCGCCACCGTTTCACGCATGCGACGCTCCACCGCGACGCTCGACGATGCGCTCGATCAGATCGGCGAGCGACAGCGTGATGCGCTCGAACCGCGCTACGGTGACGCCCTGCTCCGCGAGGAACGCAACGACATGTGCGGCGCGATCGAGTCCGCCGGGGATCTCCATCTCCAGTCGCACCCACCCGTCGGGATCGGCGCCCTCGCCACGCATCGTCGGCGCGCCGATCGCCCGTTGCTCCGCGAGCGCACGCCAGCTCGGATGGTCGGGATCGCGCGTCCAGATGCGGTAGCGCTCATCCCCCATCTCCGCGGCGAGCTCATCGACCGGTCCGGCGGCCAGCAGGCGCCCGTGATCGAGCACGGCGACGCGGTCGCACAGCTCGAGCGCCTCCTCGGCGCTGTGCGTCGCCAGGAGGACGGTACATCCTTGGCGGCCGGCGATCTCCTCGCGAAGAAATCGGCGCAGCGCGCGTGCGGAGAGCGGATCGAGACTGCGCGTCGGCTCGTCGAGCAGCAACACCGTGGGATGCGGCAGCAGCGCGCGCGCGATCAGCAAGCGCTGCTTCATCCCGGACGAGAACTGCCCCACCATCTTGTCGCGCGCATCCGTAAGCCCCACGACCTCGAGCAGCTCGCCCACACGGCCGTCAGCCTCCGACTCGGTGAGCCCCTGCAGCGCGGCGAAGAGTGCGAGGTTGGCGCGCGCCGAAAGCCGCCAATAGAGACTCCGCTCGTCGGCGATCACCGGCGCGAGCACGCGCCGCACGGCAGCTGCCTCGTGCACCACGTCGTGCCCCGCGATGGTCACACTCCCTTCGTCCGGGAGAATCAGCGTCGCGAGCGTCTTGAAGAGCGTCGTCTTCCCCGCGCCGTTCGGTCCGAGCAGCCCGAAGAACTCGCCTTCGGCCACGTCGATCGTCACGTGCTGCAGCACCGGCACGTAGCGTACGCGGCCAGGATGAAAGAGCAGCTCGCGCCACGTACGCCGTTCGGGGAACCGCTTCGTCAATCCGACGATGCGCACGGCGCACGGTCGCGGTGGCGCGGCGGTGCGCGCGACAGTCGCGGAGGGCGTGATGGTCTGGCTCACCATGCCGCGCCAGCGCGCTCGAGTGACGCGACCCCACCATGCCAATCCATGAGCTGCGCGACCACTTCGTGGATGCGGTCGAAGTCGCGCACTACACACAGCTCGTACACCGGCACTTGCGACGCGAGCGTGGTCGCGCGGTCGAGCACGATGGCCGATTCCGACTTTCCGAGGAGCGCGCCGAGCTTCGCGTGGCGCACGAGGGAGATCGCGGAGCGCACCGGTGCGAGCGGGGTCCGCGTGACCGCGGCGCCATCGTGCGACGGTACAGGCGTGAGCACGTAGATCGCGGAGAGCGGCAGCGCGTCCCGCATGACGAAGTCCTCGGGCAGGTAGCCGAGGTTGAACTTGTCGTCCGACCCGCGCGACGGCATGAGTGCATCGCCGCCCAGGCGGTCGATCGAGTCCCCCCACAAACGCACACGCGGCGCGCCGGGGCGCAGCATGGGCGGCCGACCGGTTTCGATCGGCACGTTGTCGTCGTTCGTGAGTCGTCCACCCGCCTTCGCGATCGCGAGCGCGAGCGTCGACTTCCCGTGGAACTTCGGCGCGACGAACGCGACGCCCTCGCACCCGATCATGACCCCGCTTCCGTGCAGGCAGATCAGGCCGGCTGCGTGCATCCCCATCGCCAGCACACGCCCCACGACATCGATGCGCGCGATGTCGACGCTGGAGCTCGGCCCGGGCCACCAGGTGATCGCACGTCCGTCAGGCGACAGATCGAAGATCCCCGTGTCGTCGAACGCGACCCGCCATCCGCCCGGCCACCGGAAGGATCGCACGAACACGCCCTGACCCAGCGGCTCCTCGCCAAGCAATTCGGCGTTCATGAGAATCGCGGGCGTGTCGACTCGGCGGACGGTCCAGTCCGGCACTTCTCCCGCGGTCTCCGGCAACGCGGGGAAGCTCATGTCGGCGCGTAGGCAACCGCCGAAGATGGTGTAATCCGGCATGTCGGTGGGAGGAGATCGATGACGAGCTGGGGGGAACGAGATTGGGAGGCTCCGATCCTGGAGCCTCCCAATCGGGAACGATCAGGAGTGTCCGCCCGAGGTTGAGCCGGACGGGCAATCTTTCCCTTCCGTGCAACCCGTTCCGACAACCCCGTTCGGGCCGCAGACGGTCATCCCGTCGGATGCTCCTGTGAGCCCGATCTGTGTGAGCTCGCGGAACGTCCCGAACCGTTCCACTTTCGGTGTCAAGTACACGCGACGCCTCCCTGTCTCGTGTGATGCCGGGACCACTCGCCCGGCGGAAGTACGGCCCTCATGGCCGCAATGTCTGAGATCCAAGTGTCCGTGAATTTCAGACAGCGCTACGCCCCCACCGCGCAAACTTCGCGCCGCGGGATTCCTCCGTCGGCACGCCCGTTCGCACGCAGCCACAGCTCTGCCTGAAGTGTGAAGTACAACCGAACGCCAAGGTTGCTCTCTCCGTATCGCTGATATTCCGCTGCGCTTCGGCGCAGCACTCTTGCATCGATGATGCCAAGCGCATCGAGGACGGAGTGATCGAACACGCCCGAGAGCGCCCCGAACCCCGCGCGCATCGAGCGGTCGAAGTATCCCGATGTGACGCCGGTGCGTGCCGTGCGTGGCGCGAGCACATCATCGGGGAGGAGACCGTGCATCGCACGACGCAGCAGTCGCTTCGTCTCGCGACCGTGCGATCGGTCCGTGCGCGGTCTGGACAGCGCGAACTCGATCACGCGCTGATCGTAGAGCGGCGAGCGGAGCTCGACACCTTCCTCCGCATTGATCGCCGAGACGCAGCCGAAGATGCGGGCGAAGTACGGGTAGGTGAGATACCACGCCGTTTCGTGCGCCGCACAGCTGCGCCCACGCCGGCGTGGACTCAGTGCGCGCTCGCGCTCTACCAGTGCGTGTGTCTCCGCGAACTCCGGCCGGATCCACGGCGGGAGCTGTCGCTCGAGGTAGCCGATGAGCGGCCGTCCGCCGCGCAGTCGCGCGGCGGC
>DASSNR010000321.1:0-8020 GCA_035687925.1 Gemmatimonadaceae bacterium
GCGGTGCACCGGCGACGACGTTGTGGATGCGCGCGAGGTATTCGCTCCCACCCAGCTCGAGCGTCGGATCGCCGAGCATCACGATCGCGTCGCCGTCGTTGGAAAAGCCCGATCGCGTGACGTGCTCCAGCGAATCGATGACGCCGACCATCCCGATGACGGGCGTCGGATAGATCGCGCCACTCGGATTCTGGTTGTAGAGCGAGACGTTCCCACCCGTCACGGGCGTGCCGAGCGCGCGACACGCGTCGCCCATTCCGGCCACCGCTTCACGGAACTGGTAGAACACCTCCGGCCGCTGCGGATTGCCGAAATTGAGGCAGTTCGTGATCGCCATCGGCCGCGCACCCACGCACGCGACGTTGCGCGCCGCTTCGGCCACCGCGATGCGACCGCCCACACGCGGATCGAGATACACGTAGCGCGCGTTGCAATCGGTCTTCATCGCGATCGCGCGGTCGGTGCCGCGCAGGCGAACCACGGCCGCGTCGCCCGCGCCCGGACCGACCACCGTGTTCGTGCGTACGGTCGAGTCGTATTGCTGGTACACCCACCGCTTGCTCGCGATGGTGGGCGACGAGAGGAGCTGGACCAGCGTCCAGACTGGATCGCGCTCCTCGGGTCGCTCCGGGATCGCGAGCACGTCGGTCGCGCGCACCGTCTGCACCTCGTCGGCCTCGCGTGCCGCGGGCGTGTAGACCGGGCAGTCGGTGACGAGGCGCGCGCCGGGGAATTCCGCGACGACACTCTCGCCTTCCGTCACGCGATACATGGGCTCGGCGATGACCTCGCCGATCACGGCCGCCGTGAGATCCCACTTCGTGAGGATATCGCGCACGGCGTCCTCGTGTCCGCGCTTGGCGACGACGAGCATCCGCTCCTGCGATTCGCTGAGCAGAATCTCGTACGGCGTCATCCCCTCCTCGCGCACGGGGACCTGCGTCACATCGATCGTCACGCCGACATCGCCGCGCGCCGCCATCTCCGCCGATGACGACGTCAGTCCCGCTGCACCCATGTCCTGGATGGCGACGATGTGTCCGCTCTGGATGAGCTCGAGGCTCGCCTCGAGGAGCAGCTTCTCGGTGAAGGGATCGCCCACCTGCACCTGCGGCCGCTTGGCCTCACTCGCCGCCGAGAGGTCCTCGGAAGCGAACGACGCGCCGTGAATGCCGTCGCGCCCCGTGCGCGCTCCCACTGCCATGATCCGATTGCCGACACCCTCGGCCTTCGCGCGGATGAGCTCCTCCTCGCGCATCACGCCAACGCACATCGCGTTCACGAGGGGATTCCCCTCGTAGGACGGATCGAACATCACGTCGCCGGCAACCGTCGGGATCCCCACGCAGTTGCCGTAGTCGCCGATCCCCTTCACGACACCGCCGAACAGGTAGCGCACGCGCGGGCTCGTGAGCGGACCGAAACGGAGCGAGTTCAGCATCGCGATCGGCCGCGCGCCCATGGTGAAGACGTCGCGCAGGATGCCGCCGACGCCGGTCGCCGCACCCTGGTACGGCTCGACCGCTGAGGGATGGTTGTGCGATTCGATCTTGAACGCGACGGCGAGGCCGTCACCGACCGCGATCACGCCCGCATTCTCGCCCGGTCCCTGCAACACGTACGGCGCATCGGTCGGCAACGTCTTCAACACCGGGCGCGAATGCTTGTACGAGCAGTGCTCGCTCCAGAGCGCACTCACGATACCGAGCTCGGTGAACGTGGGCTCGCGGCCGAGCATCTGTCGCAGACGCTGAAACTCGTCGCCCGTGAGACCGTGCTCGGCAACAAGCGCTGGAGTGATAGCCGGATCGCCGGGACGCGGCTGTGCGGTCATGCGACCTCGAGTGGAACTGAGCGTGAGAACGCGGTGCGCGCGTGACTCATGCGGATACCTCCGCCAGCATGGACTCGAACAGCGGCAACCCATCCGCGGAGCCGAGCAGCGGCTCGACCGCGCGCTCCGGATGCGGCATCAGTCCGAGCACGTTCCCTCTTGCACTAATGATACCTGCGATGTTGTGCATGGAGCCGTTGCAATTCGACAGTGCGTCCGGCTCGCCATCCGCATTCACGTACCGGAAAACGACCTGCCCGTCGCCCTCGAGGCGCTCGAGCACATCGTCGTCGGCCACGTAGCGTCCTTCGCCGTGCGCGATCGGGATCTGCAGCACCTGCCCGGTGCGATACGTGTTCGTGAAGAGCGTATCGGTGCGCTCCACGCGAAGGCGGACCGGGCGCGAGAGAAACTTGAGGCCGGCGTTGCGCATGAGCGCGCCGGGAAGAAGGTCCGCCTCACACGCGATCTGGAAGCCGTTGCAGATGCCGAGCACCGGCCCACCGCGATCGGCGTGCGCCACCACCTCGCGCATGATCGGACTGAAGCGCGCGATCGCGCCCGCCCGAAGGTAGTCGCCGTAGCTGAACCCACCCGGCAGGATGATGACGTCCGCGCCCTCGAGGTCGTGCGCCTTGTGCCACAGGTACACGGCCTCCTGACCGAGCACATCGGTCACGGCGCGGAACGCATCGTAGTCGCAGTTGGAGCCGGGGAAGGTGACGATGCCGAACTTCATAGTGCGACGATCCCCGCGATCTCGAAGTCTTCGGTGACGGGATTCGCCAGGAGCCGCTCGCACATATCGCGCACCGCATCGTCGGCGCTCGATGCGCTCGGCGCCGCGACGTCGAGTACGATGTTCTTCCCGACGCGCACGTCGGCAACATCGGCGAAGCCGAGGGAATGAAGCGCTTGCGCGACGGCCTTCCCCTGTGGATCGAGAATCCCGCGGCGCGGGAGGATGCGAACGGACACACGGAAATTGGTCATTCAGTTCCCTCGTCGATGTGCCTGCGAAACATGCGTGAGCCATCGCCAGCCCGGCGCCCACGGCGCCGGCGCCGCCGCTCGCCGATCGGGAGCTCCGCGATCTCCACCGGCCGGCTCTCCTCGTCCTCGTCGTCACCGGAATCGAAGAGTGGGTCGCCGGTGGGCACGCGCTCGAGCAGTCCAAGAAAGAAGGTCTTCGCGAGCCCGAAGCTCACGTACGCGACGAGCGCCGGGAATGCGAACTGGTACGGCCGGAACAGGATGCCTACGACGATCACGGCCAGCGCCACCGTCGCCACGGTGCGTCCGATGTTCCGCAGGCTGATCATAGGCAGGGCGGGGTAGAGCACGTGGCTGATCATGAGGAAGCTCAGCACGAGCATCACGCCTGGCACGATCGTGTGCCACGGCCACCCGCCGACGTTGGTCTGTGTGAAGAGCGACGTCTGGCTGAACCAGTAATACGTCGCGAGCGTCATCCCGGCCGCCGGACTCGGCAAACCATGGAAGTGCGTCTTCGCATGCCCGCCCTGCTCGATGTTGAAGCGCGCGAGCCGCATCACCGCGCACGCGATGAAGATGAACGAGAAGAGCCAGCCCCACCCGTCGCGATTGAGCACCGCGAAGTACATGATGAGCGCCGGCGCCACGCCGAAGCTCACCGCGTCCACGAGCGAGTCGAGCTCGACGCCGAAGCGGCTTCCCGTACGCGTCATGCGTGCAACGCGCCCGTCGAGCAAGTCCATGACGCCGCTCAGCACCACGAACCATCCAGCCCACCGGAATTCGCCGCGCGCCGCGGACACGATGGCGAACACACCGAAGAACAGGTTGCCGAGTGTGAAGCCATTGGGGAGGAGAACGACGGCGCGCCGCATCGTCGGCCGATGGATCGCGGGCTTCATGCCGGCAACTCCGCCAGCACCGTGGTGCCGGCGATCGGACGGTCGCCGATCGCGACGCACACCTGCGCGGTGGTCGGCATGAACACGTCGACGCGCGAGCCGAAGCGGATGATTCCCATGCGCGCGCCCTGCGCACATCGATCGCCGACGTGCGCGTAGTTCACGATGCGGCGTGCGATGAGCCCCGCGATCTGGCGCACGAGGATCCGGTTGTCCCCGCTCTGGATCCCGACCGACATCTGCTCGTTCTCGAGGCTGGCCTTGTCCCTGGCGGCGTTCATGAACTTCCCCGGATTGTAGTGCACGTACTCGACCACGCCATCCACCGGATACCGGTTCACATGCACGTTGAAGATGTTCATGAAGATCGATACGCGAAGGGCGCGTCCGTGCAGAAACGCCGGCTCGTCCACCTCGGTAATCATCACCACACGACCGTCGGCGGGGGAAACGACGAGCCGCTCGCCGCGATCTCCCGTGCGCTCCGGGTCGCGAAAGAAGTAGCCGACCCAGAGCGCGACCGCCACGAGCACGATCGCCAGCAGCCAGAGGCCCCACGAGGCGCGTCCCATCGCAACCGCAATGGCGCCGAGCGCCAGCAGCCCGGCGATGATGATGAAGACCAGCCCTTCGCGTGCAAACCTCACGTCAACTTCGACACGTCCAATGCGGTTCCAGTCAGACGACGGTACGCATCCAGGTACCGATCGCTGGTCGCCTTCACGACCTCGTCAGGGAGCGTCGGCGCAGGAGCTTCACCATCCCAGCGACCTGCCTTGCGCTCGCCGTCGAGGTAATCGCGCAGCGGCTGCTTGTCGAAGCTCGGCTGCGAACGCCCGGGCGCGTAGCTCGCGGCGGGCCAGAAGCGCGAGCTGTCGGGCGTCAGCACCTCGTCGGCCAACAGGATATGCCCCTGCTTGTCGCGCCCGAACTCGAACTTCGTGTCGGCGATGATGATCCCCTTGGGCTCGGCGACATCGCGGCCGAACGTGTACACGAAGCGCGTCAACCGCTCGAGCTCCGTCGCCGTCTCGGCACCTACCAGCTCGCGCATGCGACCGATCGTGATGTTCTCATCGTGTCCCGTTTCGGCCTTGGTCGCGGGGCTGAACACCGGCGGCTCGAGCCGGTCGCTCTCCTTGAGCCCTTTCGCCAGCGGTTCGCCGGCGAGCGTGCCGTGCTTCGCGTATTCCTTCCACGCCGACCCTGTAATATAGCCGCGGATGACGCACTCGATCGGGACGATCGTCACGCGCCGGACGAGCATCGCGCGACCCGCGATCGCGTCCTTGTGCTCGGCGAGCGCGGGCACCTGGGCAATGATCTCGTCCGCGTCGGCGGTGATCATATGGTGCTCGACCTTCCCCTCGAGCTGCCGGAACCACCAGGCGCTGACCTGCGTGAGCACGGCGCCCTTGTAGGGAATGGGCTCGTGCATCACGACGTCGAACGCGCTGATACGATCGGTGGTGACGAGGAGGAGCCGATCGCGGTCGACCTCGTAGATGTCGCGGACTTTTCCGCGCCCCAGCCGCTTCAGGGGGAGCGCGCTCTGTACCATCACGGTCACGCCGATACCTCCGTCATACGCGTGGAGTCTCTCGTTCAGGGGTTGTGGTTGGAGCGGCGGCCAACAACGGCTCGACCACCGTGCGCAGAAAATCATCCACCTGCTCCGGCGCGCGTCCAATGAACTGCGTCGGATCGGTCACTTCTCGCATGTCGGCCAAAGCGATCGGGAAGGCGGGATCGGCGGCGAGCCGATCCAACATGTCGTTCCGCGAGGCGCCTTCCTTCAGCGCGTGCGCAGCCTCGATGCTGTGGCGCCGAATGATCTCGTGCACCTCCTGCCGATCGCCGCCGGCCCGCACGGCGCGGACGATGAGCTTCTCGGTCGCCATGAACGGCAGCTCCTCGTCGATGCGCCGCCGGATGCGCGCCGGGTGCACCTCGAGCCCGCCAGCGATGTTCCCCATCAGGATGAGGATCGCATCGGTGGCCAGGAACGATTCCGGAAGCACGAGCCGCCGGTTCGCGCTGTCGTCCAGCGTTCGCTCGAAGTACTGCACGCTGTGCGTGAGGTTCGCGTCCTCCTCGAGCGTGATCACGAAGCGCGCGAGCGACGCGATGCGCTCCGAGCGCATGGGGTTGCGCTTGTACGCCATTGCCGACGAACCGATCTGCTCGCGCTCGAACGGCTCCTCCAACTCGCCGAACGACTGCAACAGGCGCACGTCGCCGCTGAACTTCGAGGCGCTCGTCGCGATGCCGGCGACTACCGAGAGCACCTGCGCATCGAGCTTGCGCGAGTAGGTCTGTCCGGTGACGGGGAGCGAATGCTCGAACCCCATCGCGTGGGTGACGAGCTCATCAAGCCGCTGCACCTTCGCATGGTCGCCATCGAACAGCTCGAGAAAGCTCGCCTGTGTCCCCGTGGTCCCCTTCACGCCGCGCAGCGGGAGTGTGGCGATGCGATGGTCGAGATCCTTGAGGTCGAGCACGAGATCTTCCATCCACAGCGTGGCGCGCTTGCCCACCGTCGTGAGCTGCGCGGGCTGCAGGTGCGTGTAGGCAAGCGTCGGCTCGGTGCGCCATTGCCGCGCGAACGCGGCGAGCACACGCAGCACATCCACGACCTTCGCGCGCAGCAGCTCCAGCGCGCGGCGCATGAGGATGAGATCCGCGTTGTCGGTGACGAACGCGCTCGTCGCACCGAGATGGATGAAAGGACGAGCGGCCGGCGCGACATCACCGAACGCGTGGACGTGCGCCATCACATCGTGCCGGAAGCGCCGCTCGTACGCAGCGACCTTCTCGAAGTCGATGTCGTCGAGATGCGCGCGCATCCGGCGGATCGCTTCATCGGGGATGTCGACGCCCAGCTCGCGCTCCGCCTCGGCGAGCGCGAGCCAGAGCCGGCGCCACAGACCGTGGCGGACCTGCGGCGACCAGAGCTCCAGCATCGCCCGCGACGCGTAGCGTTCGGCGAGCGGTGACGAATAGGACTGTGTCGTGCTCATCGCACCATGAAATCCGTGGGATAGATCCGGCCCGCGCGCTCGAAGTACATGCGAATCACGCCGCGGTCGCTGTAGAAGTCTAGCGCCTTCGCGACCTCCTGGGCGTTCTCGATCGGCGTCTGGTTGATCTGCACGATGACGTCGCCCTTCTCGATCCCCAGCTCGTCGGACACGCGCTGCGTCACGTTGTAGATGAGCGCACCGTGCTGGCTCCGAATCCCACGCTCGGCGCGAATGGCCGGCGTGAGCGTGACCAGCTCGAGCTCCTTGAGCACGGCGACCTTGGGCGCGCTCACCTCCGGCAGATCGGCGACGGTGACTCGCACCGTGAGCTGCCGACTCCCGCGACGGATGAGGAGGGGCACCTGATCGCCCACACGCAGATCGAGTTGCGCGGCCTCCCAGTCGAAGGGGTTGTGCAGGACGCGCGTCCCGGCGCGCAGAATCTCATCGCCGGGCTGGAGGCCGGCGCGTGCGGCGGGCGAACCCGGCGTCACCGAACGAATACGCACACCCGAGCGCAGCGCCTGTCGTGCGTTGAAGGACTCGGGCAGCTCGATCTTCAGCCCGAGCCATGGACGCCGAATGGCACCGTGCGCGAGCAGGTCCTCCGTCACACGCTTCACGCGATTGATCGGGATGGCAAAGCCCAATCCCACGGAGCCTCCGCTCGGCGTATAGATCGAGCTGTTGACGCCGATCACTTCGCCAAGTGCGTCGACGAGCGGCCCGCCCGAATTCCCCGGGTTGATCGCGGCGTCCGTCTGGATCATGTCGACGTATAGTGCGTTCCCCTCGGACTGCGCCGCGAGGTTGCGACCGGTCCCGCTGATCACGCCCGCCGTTACGCTCGGCTCACTGTTGCCGAGCAGAAAGCCGTACGGGTTGCCGATCGCGATCGCCCACTCGCCGATCAGCAGCGAGTCGGAGTTGCCGAGCACCGCGACGGGAAGTTTCGTCGCGTCGATCTTGATCACGGCGAGATCGTTGATCTCGTCCTTGCCGAGCAGCTTCGCGGGATAGGTCGTCCCATCGCGCAGGGCGACGGAGATCGTGCTCGCGCCCGCGACGACGTGCGCGTTGGTGACGATCACGCCATCCGAGCGGACGATGAAGCCCGACCCCAGCCCCGGGAGAAGGCGCTTGGTCGGCTGCTGGCCGAACATCGCGTCGAATGGATCGACCGGGTTCGTCTCCTCGACCTCGGTCTGTACTGTGACGACGGAGGGCGCGACGCGCGCGACCGCATCGGTGATCGCGGTGCGGCG
>DASSNR010000323.1:0-4571 GCA_035687925.1 Gemmatimonadaceae bacterium
CACATCGAACGCACTTTCGCGCACGAGACGTGAGGCCTCATCGGATGTGATGTCCATCACGTGGAACGTCGCGCGCTCCGGCACCTGCTCGCGTCGTCCGCTCGAGAGATTGTCGATGACCGTGACATCGTAGCCCGCAGCGAGCAGCTGGTCGGCCACATGCGAGCCGATGAATCCTGCGCCGCCCGTGACCAGCGCACGCCGCGCCATGTCAGCGCTCCTCATCGGCCGGCTTCTGGCCAGCGTCGTCGGGCGCCGCATGCTCATCGCCGAGCGCGAAGAGGTAGCGCAGCGCATCGACGACGGCGAGACCGCGTCCATTGGCCGCAGCGGCGCGCAGCCGCACGCTCGGCTCGTGCAGGAACTTGTTCATGAGTGCTCGGGAAAAGTGTTCGACCGCCTCGCGGTCGTGCGGGGAGAGGTGGCCCATCTTCCGCATGGCGTGCGCAAGCTCCTGCTCGCGCATGCGATCCATCCGTGAACGGAATGTGGTCAAGACGGGCACCGCCGCAAGTCCCGCGAGCCACGTCCAGAAAATTTCCACTTCCGCGTCGATCACCTGCTCGGCGGATGGCAGCTCCTCCTTGCGCCTCTCGAGATTCGCCGCGACCACCGCGCGCAAGTCATCGAGATCGTAGAGGAAGACGTTGCCGAGCTCCGAGACCGAAGGATCCACGTCGCGCGGCAGCGCGATGTCGAGGATGCACAGCGGCCGATCGCCGCGTGCGGCGAGCGTCGGCGCGATCTGGGATGTGTTGACGAGCGCATGCGGAGCGGCCGTCGAGCAGAGCAGCACGTCGACCTCGTGCAGCCGCGCCCAGCATTCATCGTAATGGACGGCGACCGCACCGTGACGCGCGGCCATCTCGGTCGCGTGCTCGTACGTGCGATTGGCGACGATCGCGGCGCGCACGCCCTCGCTGATCAGGCACTCGAGTGCGAGCTCCGCCATCTCGCCCGCGCCGAGCACCATCGCGCGCCGTCCCTGCAGCGAGCCGAAGATCTTCTTCGCGAGCTGTACGGCGGCCGAGCTCACCGACGCCGCGCCGCGCGCGATCGCGGTCTCGGTGCGCACACGCGACGCCACGAGCAGCGCGGACTGAAAGAGCCGATTGAGCACCGCGTGCGACGCCCCGCGGCTCGTCTCCCACGCGTCGCGCACCTGCCCGTGAATCTGCGCTTCGCCAAGGATCATCGAGTCCATCCCGGAGGCGACACGGTAGAGATGTGCGACGGCCTCGCGATCGCGCCGGACGTAGCCATAGCGCGCGACATCATCGCCGAGGCGCTCGGAGAGCAGCTGCCAGACGACCGGCACTGCGTCGTTTTCGCCCTCGACCGCGTACAGTTCCGTGCGATTGCAGGTGGACAGGAGCACCGCTTCACGCGCGTCCGCGCGCTCGCAGAACGTGGCCAACGTCGGTGCGACATCGCGCGTGCCGATCACCAGCCGCTCGCGAATCTCGATGGGTGCCGTCCGATAATTGATCCCGGCGACGATCACTGCCATCGCGCCACCTCGTCGGCGAACGTCCCCTGCTCCACCGCCTCACAGAAGTGTTCGGGCACCAGTGCGTCCACGGCACGGCGCCACGCGTCGCGCTCACCACGCGCCAGCAAGGTGCGGCGCAATCGGGCGAGCGCATCCACCGCGGCCGCATAGCGCGCATCGAATCGCGTGGCGAGACAATCTCGAATGCGCGCCGCCGCGGATGGCACACCGCCCGCCGACACGCCGATCACCAGATCGCCCGCGCGATGGCTCGCGACCGTCACGCAGTTCCCGGCGTCCGGATCATCCGCGACGTTCACGAGCCGGTGCATCGCGTGCGCATCGCACGCGACCTGGTGATTGAGCTCCGCATCATCGGTCGCGGCGACGACGAGCAGCGCGTCGCCGATATCGTCCGAGGCATAGCGGCGCGGCACGAGCGTGAGTCGCGCATCGGTGGCTGCCGCATCGTGCAGCCCCGGCGAACACACCGGTGCAACCACGCGCACCTCGGCTCCCGCCGCGAGCAGGGCGCGCGCCTTTCGTTCGGCCACGCGTCCGCCGCCGACGACGAGCGCGTGCAGCCGCGCGCCATCGAGCAGGAGCGGATAGCCGCTCACAGAAACCGTCCCGGCTGCGCGCTGAGCATCCGGATCGCGATGTACAGCACCATCACACCCACGAACAACGTGCTGGACAACACCGCGGTGCGCCGCGCCTGCCACCCGCCGAGCAATCGTCCGAACGTCAGCGCCGTGACGGCGGCCCACGCGGTGAGCCCCCACACGATATTGGGCACGCTGACGGCGCTGTACGCGACGGAGTAGCTCACCGCAAGGGCCACGCCGACCGTGAGCGCGAGCCACCCTGCGACGGCCGCCGCGTGGTTCACGCGGTCGAGCGTGTCGAGCGGCGGGAAGAACTGGAAGATCGCCCCGAAGCGGCGCGACTTGAGCTCGCGGCGCTCGACGAGATACATCGTCCCGGCCGCCGCGGCCGTGGCGAATGCAGCCATCCCGATGAAGCTGAACGCGATGTGCGACGCGAGCCAGATGCCTCGTGTCCCGGACGGCTCGTGCCACGGCACCAGGCCGGCGAGCAGCGCGAAGATCGTCGCGAGCGCGGCGAGCGGTGCGGCGAACAGCGTGAGACTCACCTCACGCGCCAGCACCTCGACGAGCAGCAGCGTCGCCGCGACAAGGAACCCCGCAAAGGAGAGCGCCGGTCCCATGCCGGAAAATGGCAGCTGGCCGTGCTGCACCGCGAAGTCGATGAGCGCGGCGGCATGCACGGCAACACCAAGCGCCAACGCGGCAACCACGCCGCGCACGGGTGCCGGGATGGGACGTGCGAATGGCGCCGAAGCGAGTCCCGCGGCGCCAATGTAGCACGAGATGGCAAGAAAATGGGCGATCGCAATCATGCGTCGCCCATAATCTAACTACTGCCTGCCCCCGTGGAACCTTACGACTGCGGTTACGGCATGCGTGCCGTGAGCCGAGCGTGCGTCCCCTCGTGGATCGCGGGATGCCGCTGATCGACGATGATCCCCGTCACACCATGATCGGTGACGCGCACCACCTGCGCGAGCGCGATCGGCTCCTCGGGGAGCGTGACACCGTGATCGGTGTGCACACGCGGACGGAAGAGCGTGAACTGATCGCCGACCTTCACGCCATCCTGCAGTGTCGCGTCGAGCACCACGTAGTAGAGCAGCGATGGGAGCACATGCTGCGACGGGACGTAGATGACGGTCGCTTGCGGGCCAAGCGTGAGCGGCGTGGGCCGCACGCCCGTCGCCATGACCATCTGCTCGAGCGGAATCACCGCGTCCCCGATCTGGAGCGGGCGGTACTGCTGCACGACGCGCACCGTGACCGCATCCCCATCGCTCACACGCTCGACCTCGACGACGCCGGTCGGCGTCACGACCTGTCCGCCGGTGGAGAGCTTCGGACCGAGCGCCACCGTCATGTAGCGATCGCCACGCGCCGGAACGGCATCACTCGGCGGCGTCATGTACGCGCGATCACCGATCGTGAGCTGTCGCTGCTCCGAAACCTGCGCGATCCCCGGAATGGCGGCGGGCGCGATGAGCTGCCCCGCATCGGACGGTCCACCGACCGGACCCACCCACGGGGCGGCGTAGTACTCGCCCGCGCGCACCGAGGTACGCGACTCGCGCCCCATCACGCCGCCCATGCGCGGGTTGGCGTTGAGTTCCTCCTGGGACGGTGCGCCGAACACCGTCGTCCCGCGATTGGGCCCGGTGCTCGCCGTGTCGAAGACGACGCGCGGCATCGTATCCACCGCGGCAACCTGGTTCGCGTTCGTCGTGTCCGCGGTGGCGACGGTCGCCGTCGAATCCGGCTTCGTCTGCTCGCCGACGACGATGGTCTGGCCGTTCGGCAGACGCAGCCGCTGGCCCGGATAGATCCAGTGCGGATTGCGGACGATATCCGTGTTGAGCTTATAGATCTGCGGCCAGAGGAAGGGATTGCGCAGATAGAAGTTCGCGAGGTCCCAGAGCGTGTCGCCCTTCTTGACCGTGTGCCTTGCGGTCGTATCCGTCGTCGCACGCGTCGACGTATCGGTCTTCGCCTGCGCGGCGCCGGTGTCGGGCGCGAGTGCCGTCGGGTGGGCCGCGGTGTCGACGGCGGCGGTATCGACGGCCGCAGTATCGACGACCGCGTTGGCCCGCTTCGTGGTGTCGGTCACCTGTTGCGCCTGGAGCGTGGCAGCACCCAGCAGTGCCACGGCTGCAGATGTGACGGAGAGAGCTGCCCACCGCAGATGGGATCGGGTGCTCGTCGGCCTGCGCAAGCTCATCCTGATCATGAAGCGTCCTCGTGCGGGCTCGGCGACCCGCGTGCAGAGTCGGTCAATCATCGGTGAAGGTCCACGATGCCGTGGCCGGCCCTCGTTGTGGGGCTGGCGTCGTGATGAGGACGAGGATCACCGTCAAAACGATACGGGCCGCGGATCGGCGCAGCGAAAGCCGTGGCGAATTGCCGCGGATTAGCGCGGAGACGGCAACTACAACAGCAACGGCAACAGCGAGCCGCGGATGACGCGGATG
>DASSNR010000325.1:0-4364 GCA_035687925.1 Gemmatimonadaceae bacterium
CATGGTGTCCTACACCCTCGGCGGGCGGGTCGACGACAATCAGCGCTTCGGCACCTTCGCCACCTACCGCGCCGGTCTCGGCCTGCGCGTGCGTGAGGGCACGCGCGTGCACATCGCCGCGGGGAGCGCATTCAAGGAGCCGACGTTCGACGAGCAGTTCAGCACCGGATTCACGGAGGGGAATCCCGCGCTGAATCCCGAGCGCTCGCGCAGCTGGGAGCTGGGCGCCGAGCAGAGCCTGCTCGCCAATCGGCTCACCCTCGCCGCCACCTACTTCGATCAGCGCTTCCGCGATCTCGTGCAGTACGCATCGACGCCGCAGGGGGAGCCCGACTACTTCAACGTCGCAGCCGCGAATGCATCGGGTGTCGAGCTGGAGGCCCGTGTCCCTTCGTTCGCCAACGCCATCGGCATCACCGCCAACTACACCTACCTGCGCACGCGCGTCATCAACGCCGGCTTCGACTCCACGGCGGATGCGCTCTTCGTGCAGGGCAATCGTCTGCTGCGCCGCCCCACGCATCTCGCGAGTCTGCGCGTCGACTACCGCGCTCCGCGTCGCGCCACTCTCGGTGCCACCGTGAGCTACGTCGGCCGCCGCGATGACCGCGACTTCTCGACCTTCCCCGCGACCCCTGTCGAGCTCACCGCTTACACCAAGGTGGATCTCTCCGCCGAGCTCCCGCTCATGACTCGTCGCGCCGCCACCCCAGCACTCACCCTCACCGCGCGCATCGATAACGTCTTCGACACGCAGTACCAGGGCGTCTACGGCTTCCGCGTCCCCGGGCGAGTGGTGCTCGTGGGAGTGAGGGCAGGGGTTGGGTTGTGAGCGCTGAGCGGTGAGCTGCGGGTTGTGAGTGGGCTATGAGCCAGAGGCGTGCTCGATCTCCGTGCTCACAACCAAACTCACAACCCACAGCTCACCGCTCACGGCTCACAGCCTGCTGCCCCTACCTCCCCACTTATCTTTCCCCGCATGCCCCTCCTTTCCACCGAGGCGATCGTGCTGCACGTCTTCGACTACTCGGAGACGTCGCGCATTCTCCGGCTCGCGACGCGGGATGCCGGCGTCGTGTCCGCGCTGGCGCGCGGCGCGCGGCGGGCGAAGAGCCGGTTCGGGAGCGCGCTCGACCTCTTCGCGCAGGGCACGGCGCAGCTCTACCTCAAGGAGGGGCGGGAGCTGCAGACGATGAGCGCGTTCGACGTCACGCATGCGCGACCCGCGCTCGGCACCGATCTCGGGCGCTTCGCCAGCGCGTCGGCGCTGGTCGAGCTCGTGCAGCGCTTCGGGATGGGCGACGCGAGCGAGGAGCTCTTCGCCGTGCTCACCGATGCGCTCGACGGCATCGTGTCCGCCGCTCCCGATGCAGCGAGCGAGGCGGGACTCGCGGCGGCGTGGCGACTCGTCGCCCACCTCGGCTTCTCGCCCGCGCTCACGATCTGCAGCGTCTGTCACACCGAGCTCGCGCTCGACGGCGATGTCGCGTTCAGCCATCGCGCGGGTGGAAGTCTCTGCCAAACGTGTGCGGCGCTCTACGCCAGGGACCGCACGCTCCCCGCCGCGGCACGCGCCTCGATCGTTGCCTGGAGCAACGGGCGGCGCACGTCGGCGCTCACCGCACGTGATGCCCGCGCGCACCAGCGGCTGCTGCGCGAGTTTTTGCACGAGCACCTCGCCGATGGTCGTGCCCTCCGCGCGCTCGATGCGTGGGAGCACGGTGGGTGGAGCGCGCCATGATTCTCGGCACCGCAGGCCACGTGGACCATGGCAAGACGGCGCTCGTCAAGGCGCTCACCGGCGTCGACACCGATCGATGGGCCGAGGAGAAACGCCGCGGGATCACGATCGATCTGGGCTTCGCGCCGCTCGACCTGGGCGACGGCGTGCACCTCGGCGTCGTCGATGTCCCCGGCCATGAAGCCTTCGTGCGCAACATGCTCGCTGGCGCTACCGGCGTAGACCTCGCGCTGCTCGTCGTCGCTGCCGACGAAGGCGTGATGCCGCAGACGCGCGAGCACCTCGCGATCCTCTCGCTGCTCGGCATTCAGGCGGGCGTCGTCGCGCTCACGAAGGTGGACCTCGTGGACGACGATTGGCTCGAGCTCGTGACGGACGATCTGCGCACGTCGCTGGCCGACTCGCCGCTCGCGGATGCGCCCATTATCCCGACCTCCGTGGTCTCCGGTGTCGGGCTCGATGCCCTGCGCGCTGCCCTCGCCGGTGCCGCGCGCGCGATTCCAACCCGCGACGTGGATGACCTCTTCCGTCTTCCGATCGATCGCGCCTTCACCGTGCGTGGCACGGGAACCGTCGTGACCGGCACGGTGTGGAGTGGAACGCTGCAGCGGGAGACTTCGGTGCGCATCTTCCCCGGCGCGCACACCGCACGCGTGCGAGGGATCGAGTCGCACGGCGCGCAGGTCGAGCGGGCGCGCCAGGGGACGCGCGCCGCGATCGCGCTCGCCGGCATCGAGCTCGGCGACGTGGGGCGGGGCTCATGGCTGGTGAGCGATGCGGCCTGGCAGGAGACGCGTGCGCTCCTCGCCGACGTGATGCTCCTCGCCGACGCTCCGCGCGCGCTCGGCCCCCGCACGACCGTCCGGTTCCATCTTGGCACCGTCGAGGTCGGCGCGCGCGTGGTGAGCGCCGGCGGCGCGCTCGCACCAGGCGAGCGAAAGCATGCGCGCGTGGTGCTCGACGCCCCCGTCGTCTCGCGTGCCGGCGACCGCTTCGTCTTGCGGAGCGCCTCGCCTCTCGCGACGATCGGCGGCGGCGTGGTGGACGATCCCATGCCGCCACACCGGCGCGCGCGGCCGTGGACGGTAGCCGCCGCGACGCCGGCGGAGCGGCTCGCGCAGATCATCGCGGCCGCGGGCGTGCATGGGATTCCGGTCTCCACCCTTCCCGTGCGACTCGGCGTGCGCCCGGCAGACGTCCCGTCGCTGCTCGACGGTGCGAGCGGAACCGTTCGCCGCATCGGCGATCTGCTGTACGGCGCCGGCATCCTCGACACCCTCGGCGAACGTCTGCTGGCGGTCGTGAATGCGCACCATGCGCATTCGCCCCTTGAGCCGGGTGCGTCCTTACAGTCAGTCCGCGCACGTCTTGGTACGGAGAGTGCTCTTATCGAGAGCGTGCTGCGCGAGCAGGTGGCGCGGGGGACGGTGGAGGTCAACGGCGCGCTGGTGGCGAGGCGTGGATGGCGACCGACGCTCACTCCCGCTCAGGAGCGCATCCGGGACCACCTTGCGCGCGCACTGGCCGACGCCGGTCGCGAGCCGCCGAGCGTGAGTGAGCTTGCGGAGAGATTCGGCGCGGATGCCACCGGGTTGCTGAAGACCCTCGAGCGCGAGGGGCGCGCGGTACAGGTGGAGCTGGACCGCTACTATTCGGCGACGGCAGTCTCGGAAATGATCGAGGCACTCCGTGAGGCGATGACGCCAGGCCGCGAGTACGGCCCGTCGGACTTTCGGGATCTGCTCGGCACGTCCCGGAAATTTCTGATTCCGTTCCTGGAGTACTGTGATCGAGTGGGAGTGACGATTCGGCGAGGCAACGGTCGAATGATATCGGGTGTCATACCGGTAGCACCGCACGCATGAAGCATCTTTTTCTTGACAGTGTTCCGGCCGGAACCTATGTTCGCGACACAAGCTGTCTGAAGGACGCTGGTCACCCACCGGAAGGAGTGTTCGCTTAGCACCGTTTTTCGTTTGCTTGGAGAAGGCACATGAAGCACCGCTGGGCAGCACCGTTCGTTGTGCTCGCTCTTGGCGCGCTCATGCCAGCAGTCGCGGTGGCTCAGGGGAACGTCAATCCGTTCCCGGACCACGAGCGTAGCCCCGGGTTCGAGCTCGGACAGAACTTCCCAAATCCCTTCAATCCGGCGACCACCATCCCGTTCACGATTGGTGATCCGCCGACGTGCACGGACCCCGGGCGCGAGTATCGCGTCACGCTCCGGATCTACAACGTGCTCGCTCAGCTCGTGGCCGTCCCCATTCTGCAAGGCGGGGACGAGTCGATCGGGCAACCAGTCGTCAACCTGTCGTTGCACTGCGGGAGTTACACGGCGTACTGGAGCGGGAACTACCTGAGCACATCCATGCAGGTGCCGGCAGGCGTATACCTGTACAGTATCGAGGTAGACGGGAAGTCCGTCGTCAAGAAGATGATCATGTCGAAGTAACGGGCCGCCATTCGGTGCCCGGACTCAGCGCGGAGAGGTGGCTCACCTTTCCGCGCTGCGTCGTTATGGGGTGCGCGTGGCGGGCGTCTTCCGCACATGCTGCTGGATCGCGGTCCACACCGCGAGCGCGTGCTGCGGGTCGGACGCCATCGCACGGGCCGCGCGCTCGAG
>DASSNR010000338.1:0-2322 GCA_035687925.1 Gemmatimonadaceae bacterium
GGCCGGGTGCTCGGACTGCGCGGGCCTCGGCAGGCGATCGGAGGCGCGATGTTCCGGCGAGACGCTCGGTGCCATCCCTGCTGGCCGCACCCCGATGATCCGCATCACGTCCTCGACGCTCATGCCGTCGAGCACGAGCTCCTGCTCGCCCAGCTCGCGCCGCTGCTCGAGGTAGCGGCGGAGCAGCTCCTCAGCGCTCACGGAACAGCGCCTCGATTCGATCGAGGATCACATCCGCCAATTCGCTCTTCGCCATGAGTGGCAGCTCCTCCGGGCTCCCGTCGCGCGCGACGAGCGTCACGCGGTTCGTGTCGACCGCGAACCCTGCGCCAGGCTCGAGCGCATCGTTCACGACGATGAAATCGAGTCCCTTCGCCTCGAGCTTCACGCGAGCGTTCGCGAGCACGTCGTCCGTCTCCAGTGCGAAGCCGACGCTCACCATGGGATCACCGCGCAGCGACCGCGTCTCGGCGAGCACGTCAGGCGTCGGAGCGAGTCCGAGCGCCTTTGGCGCGCGCGACTTCTTGATCTTGCTCGTGGCCTGTTCGGCGGGACGGAAGTCGGCGGGTGCCGCGGCCATGATCAACGCGTCGGCCTGCGCGAGCGCCTGTTGCACGGCGCACAGCATGTCCTGCGTCGTCTCGACCGGCACGCGCTCGGGACCAATTGGTGCCGGCACGCCGAGCGGGCCGGCGACGAGCACGACATCTGCGCCCCGCCGCCACGCGGCCGCTGCGATCGCAACGCCCATCTTCCCGCTGCTGCGGTTCGAGAGGAAGCGTACGGGGTCCACGGCTTCGCGCGTGGGGCCGGCCGTCACGACGATGCGTCGCCCGCGCCAGCGCTGCGGCTCGAGCAGACGACCGGCGTGCACGAAGATGGTTTCGGGTTCGGGCATGCGCCCCGGCCCCTGCCCCTCGCCCGCGGCGAGCCGCCCCGTCTCAGGTTCGAGAACGCGGTAACCCAGCTCGCGGAGATGCGCGACGTTGCGCCCCGTCTGCGGATGCGCCCACATGCGATCGTTCATTGCGGGGACGAGCAGCACGGGCGCTTGGGTGGCGAGCAGCACGGCAGAGAGTAGATCGTCCGCCTGGCCGTGTGCCGCGCGCGCCAGAAAATCCGCGGTGGCCGGCGCGATGACGATCGCGTCCGCCTCGCGCGCGAGCCGGATGTGATCGAGCGTCCGGCCGGCGGCGAAGAGATCGGTGTGCACGGCGCGTCCAGTGAGCGCCTCGAACGTCACGGGGCCCACGAACTCCGTGGCCGCACGCGTCATCACCACGTCGACCTCGGCGCCCGCTTGCCAGAGGAGCCGCGCCAGCCAGGCGGATTTGTAGGCGGCGATCCCCCCGGTGACGCCGAGGAGCACTCGCCGACCATCGAAGGGACGCACCGGTGTGATCGGATCAGCTGCGAAGACGCGGCACGAGGTGGTAGCGGATCCCCTCGTCGCCGGTGAGCGCTTCCAGTGAGCGCGTCGTCAGCTTCTTCTCACGCACGTTCGTGTTGGTGCGCGGAAACTCGTTGAGGATGCGCGCGTACTTCGCCGCCACCAGCACTGCCAGATACTTGTTCGCAGCGCGCTTGGCCACATCCGTGGGCGTCATGACTTGCATCGATTACTCCACCGTTAGTCGTTGTCGAGTTCCTGCTCCAGCCGCTCGATCATCGCGCGGACATCGCGCTCGAGATGATCCAGACGCTCGCGGCGGAGCCCTTCCGCGTCAATGATGCCGGAGACGCTCCCGACCGCGCGCTCCAGCTCGTCGTTCACCACCACGTACTGGTAGTTCGGGACTTCGTGCAATTCTGCGAGCGCGCTCACGAGCCGTGCCTTGAGCGTCTCCGCATCTTCCGTCTTCCGCCGCCTGAGCCGCGAGAGCATCTCGTCCACCGACGGCGGGAGCACGAAGATCAGCACCGACTCCGGGAACACGCTGCGAAACTGGTTCGCCCCGTTCACGTCGATGTCCATGATGACGTGACGATTCGAGCCGAGGACGCGTTCCACCTCGCACCGCAACGTGCCGTACAGGTGTCCGTGTACCACCGCCCACTCCGCGAAGTCCCCGTGCTGCTGCCGCTGCATGAACTCCGCGGTCGAGAGAAAATAGTAATCGCGGCCGTTCACTTCGCCGGGGCGCGGCGCCCGTGTCGTGCACGACACCGAGTACCCCACATCCGGCCGCTGCTCCAGCAGGTGGCGCGCAATCGTCGTCTTCCCCGCGCCCGACGGCGAGGACAGGATGACCGGGAACGGCTTCACTCGACGTTCTCGACCTGTTCGGCGATCCGCTCCAGCTCCTCCTTCACCGCCACGAC
>DASSNR010000358.1:0-9381 GCA_035687925.1 Gemmatimonadaceae bacterium
CCCACTCACAGCCCAAAGCTCACAGCTCAGAGCTCACATCTTCCACCCTCTCAACGTGGTCAGCGCCGACTCCAGCGCTGAACGTTGGTCGGGGTGGCGGGCGGTGGCGAGGAGCGATTCGTAGCTGGTGATGGCGAGGTGCAGGGCGTCGGGATCGTGCTCCTCGTAGGCGACGCTGGTGGCCATGTCGGCCAGCATTGCGCGCGCGAGCTCGTCCTGCGGAAAGCGCTCCGACACCTGTTGCCATCGGGTCATGCGCGCGCGGGGCTCGGATTCCGTGAGCGCCCAGAGATGCCACGCGCCGCGGTGGGAGGGGTCGGCGGCGAGCGCGCGGCTGGCGAGGTCGCCGACGACGTCGGGGCCGCGCCCCGAGAGCCAGTATGCGTTCGCGAGAATCACGAGGGCGCGTGCGTCCGTGGGACGCTCCTGCACCACGCGCTCGTAGACGGGCCCGGCTACCTCGGGCACTTCGTGGTACGGCTCGACGGCGGCGATCAGCGTGTCGACGTCCGCACGCTCGATGATCGACGTCAGCCGCTCGAGCAGGTCCGCGACGTTGGAGCTTTCGCGGTATGCTTCCACCGCATCGACGAGTTCGGCGGTGGGGTCGCCTGGAGAGGTCATCATAGTTAGATTAAGATATCGTCCCGCCTGAAGGACCGTCACCTCGTGACACAACTATCGCACGATTCGGCCTCGACCGGTGATGCGGACCGGCAGGCGGACCTGGAGCGCCTGGCGGCGCTCGCGCAACATCAGCTCAATAACCCGCTCGCTGCCATGCTCGCCGAGCTGCAGCTCCTGCAGATGGAGCCCACGCTCGCCACCGACCATCGGGCGGCCGTCGAGCGCCTGACCGTTCTCCTCCGTCGCGTGATCGCGCTCGTCCACGACCTCGACAAGAGAATCGTCAAGGAACGAGTGGGGTAGTAAGACGCGGGATGCGCTGTGCGGGACGCGGGATGCGGAACGGCTCGTCGAGCGACTCCCTCACCCCCGAGGTTGTTCGCGCTTCCCGCATAGCGCATCCCGCGTCCCGCGCCCTTCTGGCGCAGAGGTTGCGCAATAGGGGCGGTGAGGTAATAATCGAGGTGGCTATCCAACGGTTGCGATGGTCACCGCGTACGAAGACATTCGGATAGCAGAGCCCACTCTGGCGATGTGCTCCGCCGACTTCTAGGGAGAAGTCGAGCACCATACCCCAAGTCTGACGAGCAGCCCGGAACGCGTGATTGATCCGCTGACGGGTGAACGACAGCCGCGAATCGTCAGTCGCGAATCGCGAGGGGCTCCTGAGGACACCTGACAATCTGCGAGCGACCAGCTCGGTTGCTCGGTGCGGCCGATGTGCCTGCACGTGCGGAGATACAGAGGACCGTTGTGGGCTCCGAACCCCGGCAGCCGGTCTGACGACTGACAAGCGACGACCGACAGCGTGATGGTGAGCCGACTCGCGCAGTGCGAGAGCGTGCTCGCGTAATACCCTATTCACCCAATGACACCGACAGTTGCATGAACGATCGTCGACGCCCAGGCCGTCGCGGCCGCGGGCAGCGCCCGAAGAACCGTCCACCCATCGATTCGAACATGGAGCCGAGTCCGTATCGTGATGATGCCTCGCGCCTGAACACCGACGTGGAGGATGCCGGCATCCCAGCGGGAACGCCGAGTGCCACCCCAGACGCCGCGGACGGCGCAGCACCGCGTCCCGTGGACTCGGGACGCGAAGGCCGATACAACAATGGACGGCGCGGACGGCGCGGCCGCTCGCGCAACGGGCAGCGCCCCGAACGTGGTCCGCGAGTGCCTCCCGCGCCGATCGTGCCCGACGGGACCGTCGAAGGATGGTTCGATTCGGCACGCGACGGCGGATTCATCCGACTCGCTTCGTCCAGCTACCTCCCGGTCAACGGCGATGCATTCGTCCCGCCGCACATCACGCGGCAGTTCGCCCTCCGGCGCGGCGACCTGATCGCCGCCAGTGTGGGACGTGATCACCGCGGCCGGACCACGGTCGCCGAGATCCAGCAGATCAACGGCGTCGAGCCAGGGCTCGCGGCACGCCGCCCCGATTTCTCCTCACTCACCGCGTCGTACCCCGAGCGCAAGCTGACGCTCGAGACGGGGAAGCCCGCGAAGGGCGGCCCCGAGCTCACGCGCCGCGCGATCGATCTCATCGCGCCGATCGGCTACGGACAGCGCGCGCTGATCGTCGCGCCAGCCCGCGCGGGGAAGACGATGCTCCTGCAGGCGATCACGGAAGGGATTGCGATCAACCATCCCGACGCGACGCTGCTCGTGCTGCTCGTCGACGAGCGCCCGGAGGAAGTGAGCGAGATGATCTCGTGGGGCCGTGGTGAAGTCGTCGCGTCGAGCTTCGATGAACCGGCCGAGCGTCACGTGGACGTCGCGGAGATGGTGCTGGAGCGCGCACGCCGGCTCGTGGAAACGGGGAAGGACGTCGTGATCGTGCTCGATTCGCTCACGCGTCTCGCTCGCGCACACAACACGGTGGAGCGCGGCACCGGCCGCACGCTTTCCGGCGGTCTCGATGCGACCGCGATGGCCAAGCCCAAGGCGTTCTTCGGCTCGGCCCGTTCCGTACCCGACGGCGGCTCGCTCACGATCATCGCCACTGCGCTCGTGGAAACGGGCTCGCGTATGGACGACGTGATCTTCGAGGAGTTCAAGGGGACGGGGAACTGCGAGATCAAGCTCGACCGCTCACTGGCCGAGAAGCGCATCTACCCCGCGATCGACATCGCGACGAGCGGGACGCGTCGTGAGGAGAAGCTCTTCCGCCCGGATCAGCTCGACGCCGTGTACACGCTGCGTCGCGGACTCCAGCAGATGCCGCCACAGGCCGGCATGGAGTGGCTGATCAAGCGCATCGCCGCCACGCAGAACAACGACGCGTTGTTGGCGGGATTGTAAGAGCGAGTCAGCAGGTCAGTGGGTCAGTGAGTCAGGAACGGCCCGTCGGGTGAGAGATGCTCTCGCCTCACGGGCTTTTTCTGACCCACCGACCTACTGACTCACTGACCTACGGACTCACCCTCCCCGGCCCACCCTTTGCGAGGGCTCGGGGCATGCTTTGCCGAGTTCTCCCCTGGACATGGTGCCTCGGGGGCGTGTGCGTGTTTCTGTTCGCCACGTCCCTTCTCGCGCAGAGTAGCCAGAGGACAACGCCGACGCCCGTGGTGCAAGCGGTCGAGTTCGTGGGCGTCCACTCGGTGAACGTGGATCAACTGCAGGCGAGCATCGCCACGCAGCCCACGCGGTGCAAGAGCGCGCTGCTCGCCCCGTTCTGTCTCTTCCATTTCTTCATCGAGGAGCATCGCCTCGATCATCTCGAGCTCGCGCGCGACGTGTTGCGCATCCGCGTGTACTACTGGCGGCGCGGGTATCGGCAGACGCAGGTGGACACGGTCATCACGCCGCAGGAAGGCGGGGTGGCCGTCGCGTTTCAGGTGACCGAAGGGCCGCCCACGGCGATCAAGACGCTCACGGTACTCAGCCCGGAGACGGTCATTCCGCCCAAGCGCTACCCCGACATTCTGCTCGTGCGCGCGGGCGATCCGCTCGATCTCCTCGCGCTCGACTCGAGCCTGGTGCTCTTCCGGAACGCGCTGTGGGACGAGGGCTACGCCGATGCATCCGTCCGCGATACGATCGCGCTCTCGGATAGCGAACGCGTGGCGCGGGTGACGATCACCATCGACCCGATGGCACGCACGACCGTGCAGCAGGTGACGGTGAGCGGCAACACGCAGGTGGCATCGCACACGATCCGCAACATGCTCTCGTTCCATCGCGGCGACATCTTCCGGCGGAAGGAGTTGCTCGAGAGTCAGCGCACGCTCTATCAGTCGAACCTCTTCCGGCGCGCGATCATCACGGTGCCGCAGAGCGTGGACAGCGCGAAGCAGGTGCACGTCGCCGTTCAGGAGGCGCCGCTACACGAGGTGCGCGCGAGCGCCGGCTTCAACACCATCGACTTCTTCCAGGTCGAAGGGCGCTTCAGCGATTACAACTGGCACGGGAAGGCGCGGCGGCTGGAGCTGCGCGCCGTGATCGGGAATCTGCTGGCGCCGCAGCTCAACGGGCGGTTCATCTTCCGCGACATCACGCCGGCCAGCCTCACGGGCGAGCCGGAGAGCATCTACCTCCAGCCCAACTGGACGGCGAGCGCCGAGCTGACGCAGCCGTTCTTCCACTCGCCGAAGAATTCGCTGGGGCTCGATATCTTCGCGCACCGCCAGAGCGCGCCGGCGGTGTTCGTCGATCGCGGCTACGGCGCGAGCGCCTCGTTCACGCGTGCGTTCGCGCCGCAGAGTCCGACGAGCGTCGTGTACCGGTACGAGCTCACGGAGGTGGAGGCAGGCGACATCTACTTCTGCGTGAACTTCGGCGTGTGCGAGACGCCGACGATCACCGCACTGCGTGGCCGGCACGCGCTGTCGCCACTCTCGGTCGGCATCATCGTCGACCACACGAACAGCTCACTCGACCCGACGACCGGGTACCGCGCGGAGATCGACCTGGAGCACGCGTCCGCAGCGACGTTCTCCGATTACCGATACAATCGCGCGAGCGCCGACCTCTCGAAGTACATTCCCGTCGGCGCGAGCGGCACGCTCGCGGGGCGGCTCGTGCTGGGGTGGGTGCACGCGCTCCCCAGCACCAACCAGGCACTCGGCGTCGCGGACACCACCGGTGCGGCGATCGTGCATCCGCGCAAGCGCTTCTATGCGGGCGGGTCGCAGTCGGTGCGCGGCTACGGGGAGAATCAACTCGGGCCGCGCATCCTGACGGTCGATCCGCAGACGCTGCTCGACAGCGGATGCACGGCAGCCACGATCGCCGACGCGAGCTGCAATCCGAACTTCGTCCCGTCGAGTGCATTCACTCCGCAGCCGCTCGGTGCGGATGCGCTGATCGAAGGGAGCCTCGAGTATCGCTTCCCGCTCGTCGGGTCGCTCGGCGGCGCCGTGTTCGTGGATGCCGCACTGCTCGGCGAGCACGGCTTCACCAAGTTCTCGCAGGCGGCGGGCGCCATCACGCCGGGGTTCGGCATTCGCTACTACTCCCCCCTCGGCCCCATCCGCGTGGACCTCGGCATCCGGCCGAATCTGACGGAGCACCTTCCCGTCATCACACAAGTGCCGGAGTCGACGGGGCCTGCGACGCTCGTGCAGCTCAGGACGGAAAAGTTCTACAACCCGCTCGAGGACACGGGGACCGGCATCCGACAGGTGCTCGCGCGCCTCACGCTGCATCTCTCGATCGGGCAGGCGTTCTGATGCATCGCGTGCTCGAGGCGATGGGACGCGTGCTCAAGATTCTCGGAGCCGCCATCGTCGTGCTGATCGTGCTGGCGGTCATCGCCATCGCCGTCATCACGCAGACCGACTTCGGCCACGAGCGCGTGCGTCGCCTGGCCGTAAACGAGCTCGACAAGCTCACCGATGGGACGACGCACATCGGGACGGTGAGCGGCAATCTGTTGAGCGGGGCGACGATCACGGACTTCACCCTCACCGACACGGCCGGGCATCCGTTCATCAGCGCGGACACGGTGAAGGCGCACTACAGTCTGCGGCCGTTCTTCTCGCAGAAGATCATCCTCACCGGGATCACGCTCGTCGATCCGGTGGTCGTGCTCGACAAGCCGCCGGACGGCACGTGGAACTGGGAGCGCATCCTCTTCCCTCCCAAGCCGCCGCACCCGCCCTCGCTCGGCTGGGGGAGCTGGATCACGCTGCACGACGTGACGATCGTGGACGGCACCGTGACGGCGCGCTCGCCGTGGCATCCGAACGAGAAGCTCACCGGTGCGGCGCGCGACAGCGCGCTCCACGCCGCGCTGAGCGGCGACACGCGGCTCCGCGTGGTGCAGGTGCCCGGCGGCTATCAGAAGGTGATCCGCTTCGACTCACTCGACGCGCATCTGCCGTACATCCGACTCGCCGATCCTGATTCGACGATCAGACTTGTAGAGGCGGACCGGCTGCGCACGGTCGCCGAGCCGTTTCGCCCGCCGCCGATGCGTGTGACCAACCTCGCGGCGATGATCCGCATCGACAGGGACTCGCTCTGGTGGCAGGATGGGCACGTCACGCTCCCGGACTCGAAGGCAACGATCAGCGGCGTCTACATGCTCGCATCGGGCGACTACCAGCTCGTGGGGCACGCCGATCCGATAGCGCTCGCGGATCTGCGGTGGATCGACCCGCAGTTGCCGTCGCGCGGCAGCGGCTCCACGGATTTCACCGTGGCGGCGCACGGCGATACGAACAGCGTGTACGCGGCGCGCAACGCGCACTTCGCGATCGACTCCACCACGATCGCGGGCGATGTGCGCGTCACGATGGATGACACGACGCGATTCTCCGACACGCGCCTGCAATTCGCCAAGGTCGATTCGCGCCTCATCGAGCAGCTTGCGCCGAGTCTGCACCTGCCGCGCGGCGCGTTCACCGGACGCGCAGCGCTCGATGGGAGCGCGGGCCATCTGCGCCTGGATGCCGACGTCGCGTTCGACGGCGCGCAGACCGGGACGAGTCGAGTGATGGCAGTCGGCGCGCTGGGATTCGGCGGCGGGACATTTCACGCGACCGATCTGCACCTCACGCTGGAGCCGGTGCAACTGGCGCTCGTGCATGTCCGGCGTCCCACGTTCCCGCTGAGAGGCGCGCTTCGCGGCACCGCGACGCTGGACGGCTCACTGAAGAATGGAATCGCCGTGCAGACCCACCTCGCGCTCGACGATCGCGGCGTGGTCTCGCGCGTGACCGGCGGTGGCGAGGTCGCACTCGATGGCCACGCGCCGCGTGTGGACGTGACGTTCCAGCTGCAACCGCTGTCGCTCGCGACGGCGGGGCGGTTCGTTCCATCGGTCGGGCTGCACGGTGCGGCGCGCGGGGTCATCTCGGCACAGGGGACGCTGGCGGACGTGAGGCTCCGCGCGAATCTCCAGCTGCCTGCGGGCGGACGGCTCCTCACGCACGGGACGCTCGATCTGGCAAGCGCGGTCCCACGCTACGACGTAACGACCGAGCTGCGCGGCGTGACGCCGCGCGCGGTGATGTCGCTCGGGCCGCCGGCCACGCTGACGGCGGTCGCCAGCGCGCGCGGGCGCGGCGTCACGCTCGCGACCATGGCGGCGGCGATCGGCATCGACGTGTCGAGCTCGGAGGTGGACAGCATACCGTTCGATTCGGCGACGATGCGGCTCACGATCGCCAATGGGATGGTGACCGTCGACTCCGCGGTCGCGCGCACGCCGTTCGCGCAGGCGTGGGCGCAGGGGACGTTCGGCCTCGTGGCGGAGCACCCGGGGGCACTCGCGTACCGCGTGCAGGTGGATTCGCTCGGCGCGGTACAACAGTTCCTTCCACCACCGAAGGACACGGCCGCGGTGCAGCCGCGACCGGCGCGGGTGGCGGAAGCGCTCGCGAAGGCCCGCGCGGATTCGGCGCGCATCGCGAAGGCGACGGAGGTGGAGCGCGCGGCGACCGGGGCGCCTCCGCCCCACCTCGAGATGCCGCCGGTACGCGCACTCTCGCGCGAGGCGCTGGCGGGCTCGCTCTACACCGCGGGCACCGTACGGGGGACGATCGCGAGCTTCGATGTGCGCGGGCGGCTCGCACTGTCGAACGTGCTCGCACGCGGCAACTCCGTGCACGGCGGGAAGGTGGAGTACGCAGTGGTGAAGGCCCGCACGCCATCGATGGCGATCGCCGCGGCGGCGACCTTCGACTCCATGCAGGTGAGTGGGTTTGCGCTCGACAGCGCGACGGCGCGCGTCGCGTATCAGCAGCCGAAAGGGTTCGTGAGCCTCGCCGTCTACCAGGACAGCGCGCGCGACTACCGCGCCGAAGCAGACTTCGCGCTGCACACCGGTCAACAGAACGAGGTCCATCTGAGCCGGATGGCGTTCCGCTTCGATACCACGCGATGGATGGCTCCTCACGCGAGTACGATCACGTGGAGTCCGCGCGGGATCGCGGTGGATTCGCTCGACCTGGGGAACGACAAGGGTGGGCGCATCTTCGTCGACGGCCAACTGCACACCGAAGGGACATCGGCGCTCGCCGTCGACATACACGGGCTTCAGATCGCCGACCTCGCGGCGCTGCTCCAGAGCAGCGTGCCGGCAGACGGGATCCTGCAGTTGTCGGCACAGCTTTCGGGAACGGAGCGCGCACCGGAGCTCCGGGGCGCGATGGCGCTGGCCAACGTCTACTACGGCGGCGTGCCGGTGCCCGACGTGCGCGCAACGTTCCAGTACGCCGATCAGCAGCTGGCGACCGACGCACAGCTGATGAGCCGCGACGGCCGCAGGCTGGCCATCGCGAACGCGCAGATCCCGGTGAACCTCACGCTCGCGGGATCGAACGGTCCGCGGCTCCCCGATGCACCGATCGCCGTCGATATGCGCGCCGAGAATCTGCCGCTCGCCGGTCTGTCGCACATCATGCCGGACGTGAGCGATGTGCGCGGGACGGCCGTCGCGGTGATCTCGGTGCGCGGCACGACGAAGGACCCCTCGATCACCGGCGCAGTGGGCCTCGACAACGGTGCGATCCGACTCGTTCCCCTCGGTATCACGCTGACGAACATGGAGGCCACCCTCCACATGCAGGGGGACACGGTCGTCATCGACTCGCTGGTGGGCAACACGGTCGGCCCTGTCCGGCTGGCGGGGACGATCGGGATCGCGAAGCCGAGCAGGCCGCGGTTCGCCCTCGCGCTGAGCGCGCGCGGCGCAACGGTGCTCGACAACCAGGACGGGCGGATCACCGTGAACGCCGACATCGGCGTGCACGGTCCGTTCGACAGCGTCGCGGTCACCGGGCGCACGCGCATCCTGAGCGGCATCTATTATCTGCCGACGCAGACATCGAGCGAGTTGATCAGTCTCACGGACAGCACGATCTATCGCCTCATCGACACGTCGCTAGTGGGGGTGCGAGAGATCCTGCCGAAGGAGTCACCGCTCGTCAACAACCTGCAAGTGAACGTGAGCCTCGACGTGTCGCGCGACACGTGGATCCGCACACCGGATGCGAACGTCGAGATCTACTCCGTCGATCCGCTCAGCGTACACCTGGACCGGCGCCACGAGGCGCTCACGCTGGAGGGGGTCGTCAATACCGATCGCGGCGAATACACCTTCCTCGGACGTCGCTTCGTGCTCTCGCGCGGCACGATCACGTTCATCGGCGAGCCGGTGATCAACCCGCTCCTGCAGGTCACCGGCGAGCGGGACATCGAGCTGGCGGGTCGTGGCCCGCAGGCGATCAACGTCGTGATCGGCGGGACGCTCCGGGATCTCCGCGTCACGCTGTCGAGCAATGCGCAGCCGCCCATCCCACA
>DASSNR010000061.1:0-26422 GCA_035687925.1 Gemmatimonadaceae bacterium
CTCCCGTCGAGTCCGAAGAGGCCGAGCACGAGCTGGAGGAGCAGGGCACCGCCGCCGAAGATGGCGCACACGAGGAAGAAGCTGCCCATGAGAGAGACCGGAGCTGGTGGTCGACGGGAGCGGGCATGCCGGCTTGGTGGCCGGCGGGAGCGTGCATGGACGGCATCGGCCGCGGAGGTGCGGGGCGGCGCGGGCTCATATCATACGTCACAGCGGCGATTCACGCCAAGGGCGTCGACGACTGCGGCAGTTTGGACTGGGCGGCGAACGCGCTCCGCGAGCACATGAGCGTATCGGTCCGGATCGCGCGGGCCCGTCCGTGCACCTCTCCCCTTGACAATCGAAAGAAGCGGCCGCATTGTCCCTTTCGACTCTCGAAAGGAGATGACGTGGCGGACAAAGGGCGGGGTGACGTGCTCCAGGGCACGCTCGACATGCTCGTCTTGAAGGCGCTGCAGCTCGGACCGATGCATGGGTGGGGAATTACCGAACGGCTCGAGCAGGGATCGGAGCACGTGCTCAAGGTGGGGCAGGGGTCGCTCTATCCGGCGCTGTATCGGCTCGAGCGCCAGCGCTTCATCAAGTCGTCGTGGCGCACGACCGAGAACAATCGGCGTGCTCGGTACTACGAGCTCACCGCCGCGGGGCGCACGCGGCTGGCGGAAGAGCGCGCGACGTGGAAACGGCTGTCGCGCGCCGTGGAGCTCGTGCTGCAGATGACGGAGCCGTAACGCGCGCTTCCCTCCCGACTTTTCCTCCCCATTCGCGTCCAACGCACTCCGCCGGCATGGAGACCCGATCATGATGCGATCTCTTGCACGTATCCGCGATGCGCTCGCTCGGCTCAGCGGCTTCCTTCGTCGCTCGAAAATGGAACAGCGTCTCGCCGAGGAGATGCAGTTCCACATCGAGATGCAGACGGAGGAGAACATGCGTGCGGGGATGGGGCCTGAGGAGGCGCGGCGGGCGGCGTTCGTCGCGTTCGGGGGACGGGAGCGATTCCGCGAGGCGACGCGTGACGAGTATCGGAGCCGATGGCTGGAGGAGCTCGTGCGCGATGTGCGGTACGCGGTGCGGGGGTTGCGGCGCGCCCCCACGTTTACGGCCGCGGTCGTAGTATCGCTCGCTGTCGGGATCGGTACGATGACAGCTGTGTTCACGGTGGTGGAGCGCGTAGTCTTCCGGCCGTTGCCATACCCAGATGAGGCGCGGGTCGTGTTTCTCTGGTCGACCAGTCGCGTACCGGGCGATGCCCGTGACGTGATCTCGTACCAGGACTTTCATGATTGGGTGAGCGGCAGTCGCACCCTCGAGCGCGCGGCAGCCTTCAGCCTGTGGTGGCCGACGCTGACAGGGGTGGAGACGCCCGAAGCATTGTCTGGCTCGGAAGTGAGCGCGGATTTTTTCCGCGTCCTTGGCGTTATGCCAGAACTCGGACGGACGTTCCGGCCAGATGAGGACGTGGTTGGCGGTCCCGATGTCGTGGTGATCAGTCATTCGTTCTGGCAGCGCCAGTTCGGGGGCGATCCGAGTGTCCTGGGGCGCGTGATCACCCTCGATGGCGCGGCGTACACCGTTATCGGCGTCATGCCGGCCAGCTTCCGCGATCCTGAGCCATTGTTCAACCAGGGGAAGGCCGAGCTGTGGCGTCCACTGGACTTCAATACGCACTGTTGTGGGCGTGGCGCTCGGTTTCTACGCGCAATCGCTCGCCTCCGCCCTGGCGTAACAGTCGCCGATGCACGAGCTGAGCTGAACATCGTCGCAGATCGCCTGGCCAAGGTGTATCCCGGCACGGACGGCGGACTGGGGGTGAACGTCGTCCCGATCCACGAACAGGTAGTGGGGCATGTGCGATCAGTGCTCCTCATCGTACTCGTCGCCGCCGCGTGTGTGTTGCTCGTGATGTGTGGCAACGTCGCGAGTCTCATCCTTGCCCGGGCGACAACGCGAAGCACGGAGTTGGCAGTGCGCGCGGCTATCGGGGCGAGCCGCAGGCGCTTAATGCGGCTACTCCTGATCGAGAACGTCGTCCTCGCCGTCGCGGGTGCCGCCTGCGGCCTCCTGCTCGCCGTCGCGGGCATTGGAGTGCTGCGTGCCGTCACGCCGCCCGATCTGCCACGCGTGAACGAGATCGCACTCGATGGTCGCGTCTTTTCGTTTGCCGTCGCGATTGCCGCCCTGACGGCACTCCTCGTCGGATTCGCTCCAGCATTTCGGGCATCTCGTGCTGCCCTCGGTGGTGTGTTGCGACAGGCGAGTCACGGTCTATCCTCGCGCGGGCGATTGCGGAGTGCGGTAGTCGTGGTACAGTTCGCGCTGTCCTTCGTCCTGCTCGCCGGGGCGGGACTGTTGACGCAAAGTCTGCTGCGCCTGAACAGCGTCCCGCTCGGCTTCGACCCGCACAACGTGTTGACGATGCGGGTCAGCGTCTCCGGGAAAGCGTATGCCAGCGAAGCGCAGCACGCGGCCTTCTTTCGAACGCTGGCCACGCGCCTGGAAGCGATACCTGGCGTGCGCGAGGCAGGGAGTGTGTCGAGCCTCGCGCTCGAGGGGACGAATGACGTGGCAGGAGGCGTGGACATCCCGGGACGTATCAAGGCAAACGAGCACGATTCTCCGATGGTGCATTACCGTGCCGCAACGCCCGATTTCCGGCGTGCACTGGGCGTTCCACTCATTCGCGGTCGGGACTTCACTAAGGCGGACTCCAGCGGTGCGCCGCAGGTCGCCCTGCTCAATCGGACGGCGGCAGCCAAGCTCTTCCCTGGAATGAATCCGATTGGAAAGCGCGTGAACGTCGACATTATGCAACACTTGTCGTGCGAGATCATTGGCATCATCGGCGATGTGCGCATCGAGGGTCCGGCTACCGAGGCGCCGCCGGAGATGATCGTGCCATTCGCACAGGCACCGTGGAACTCAGCGGCGGTCGTCATTCGCACCGCTGGCGATCCCGGAGCGATCGAGCAGGCCGTGCGGAACGTGGTGAGAAGCATCGATGCAAATGCTCCCATTTCGGCCATGCGATCGATGTCGGCTCTCGCTGCAGCCCAATCTGCCCGCCAGCGCTTTTACGCGTTGCTCTTCGGTTGCTTCGCGGGTTTGGCGCTGGTACTGTCCGCTGTAGGTATCTACGGCGTGATCGCGTACGTCGTTGCTGAGCGACGGCACGAGATCGGGATCCGGATGGCGCTTGGCGCCGGCTCGCGTCACGTACTCAGTGCGCTGATCGGTCGCGCGGCTTTGCTGATCGCCGTCGGCCTCGTACTGGGGACGATGGGAGCGCTCGCGGGGACGCGCGTCCTCACTGCGCTGCTCTATGGCGTTCAGCCGGGCGACGTGCAAACAATGGCTGCGTCGGCTGCACTTCTCGCGCTGGTCGCGCTTGCTGCCGCCTTTGTGCCGGCGCTCAGGGCGACGCGCATAGCTCCGGCTGAAGCGTTCCGCAGCGAGTAGGGGCTCCGGGACCCTCGCCCCTCTTCACGCCTGTCGCCGTTGACAGATCAAAAAACACTGATATATTCCCGGATCATGCCCACCGCCGAGACCCTCGACCTCACCCGCGCCGCGCAGCTCTTCCATGCGCTCTCCGATGACACGCGCCTCACCATTCTGGAGATGCTCCGGAGCGGTGAGCACTGCGTCTGCGAGCTGCAGGACACGCTCGACGCGGCGCAGTCGCGGCTCTCGTTCCACCTGCGCGTGCTCAAGGACGCGGGGCTCGTGACCGATCGGAGGGACGGGCGCTGGTCGTACTACAGCATCGTGCCCGAGTCGCTGGCCGAGGTCCACGATCTGGCGGTGGCGCTGCAGCCGTCGAAGTCCAAGTTGCTGTCTCGTTCCGGGCGCTGCTGCGGGTAGCGACAGCCGTCATGCTGATGTCGCATCCCCGCTCGCAGCGCCGTGTCGCTGTCTAATATATCAACATTTTTTGATTACAGGAGCGTCCCATGTCTACCCTCCCGGTGACGACCGCCACGCAACCGTGCTGCGGGCCCGACTGCTGCACCGAGACGAACACCGCCGACGCGGAACGTGCGGCGACCGACACGATGCCGCCGACCGCGGAAACACCGGCGGATGACGTGACGACCACCGTTCGCGCGAAGTACGGCGCCGCCGCGCGCCGTGTGCTGTCGGGCGAAGGCGCGCCCGCGGACTGCTGCTCCCGCACGGGCTGCTGCACCGGTTCCGCCGCCGCCTCCTGCGACCCCATCACCTCGAACCTCTATGTGACGGGGGAGACGGACGAGCTGCCCGAGGCCGCTGTGCTCGCGTCCCTGGGCTGCGGCAATCCGACGGCGCTCGCCGAGCTGCACGAGGGCGAGACCGTGCTCGACCTCGGCTCCGGCGGCGGGATCGACGTCCTGCTCTCCGCGCGCCGCGTGGGGCGCACAGGGAAAGCGTACGGCCTCGACATGACCGACGCGATGCTCGAGCTCGCGCGGCGCAACGCTGCAGAGGCGGGCGTGTCGAACGTCGAGTTTCTGAAGGGGCAGATCGAGCGGATCCCGCTCCCCGATAACTCGGTCGACGTCATCATCTCGAACTGCGTGATCAACCTCTCGGGGGACAAGCGGCGCGTGTTGTCCGAGGCGTTCCGCGTGCTCAGGCCGGGCGGCCGTTTCGCGGTGTCCGATGTCGTCGTGCAGGGCGAGCTGCCAGGGGACGTGAAGCGCAGCATGGAGCTGTGGGTGGGATGCGTGGCCGGCGCGCTGCAGAGCGAGGAGTTCCTCGCGCTGCTCGGTGACGTCGGGTTCGAGGATGCGAGCATCGAGATGACGCGGACGTACGACATCGAGGACGCGCGCGCCTTTCTCGTGAACGCCGGCCTCGACGTCGATCGCGTGGCGGCTGAAGTGGCGGGGAAGGTGGGCGCGGCGTTCGTGCGCGCGCGGAAGGCCGCATGAGCATCGGTGCAACGTTGCGTCCAGCTCGCGACGCCGATCTCGGAGCCATCGAGCGCCTGCTCATTGCGTCGGAGCTCCCGCTCGCGGGCGTCGCGGATCATCTGTCGACCTTCGTCATCGCCGAGGCCGACGGCGCGCTCGTCGGCGTCGCGGGATTGGAGCTGTGCTGCGATGAGGCGTTGCTCCGCTCGGTCGCGGTCGCGCCCGACTGGCGCAGCCGAGGCGTGGGGCGTGCGCTGGTCACGCGCGTCATCGCCGACGCCGAGGCCCGCGGCGTTCGCGCGCTCTATCTGTTGACGACGACGGCAGAGCACTACTTCCCCAGCTTCGGTTTTCATCGGACGACGCGCGACGCGGTACCGGCCGCGGTACGCGCCACCACCGAGTTTCAGGGTGCGTGTCCCGACTCGGCCACGGTCATGTGCTGCACGTTGAGCGCGCGGTGATCGCGCGAGCGCGGCGCGAACCGCCGGTCAGGGGCTGCGGCGATCGAACGGGAGCTCGAGCGAGTCGCCGGGCGGCAGCGCGCGCCAACGCGCGAACAGCTCGTGTCGCGTGGCGTGCAGGCGCGCGAGCTGTTCGTCGTTGACTGTGGGAGGCGCCACGGCCTGACGGGCTGGCGCGGCGAGTGCCAGATGCTCGTTGAACTCGGCCGTGGTCCACATCGCACCGACGTTGCGCTCCGCATCCAGCGCGCCCACGATGTGCTCGACGACGAGGGCCTCGGGTGGCAGCGGTCCTCGCGCACTCTTGCCGCCGGTATCCGGGATGTCCCACCCCGCGGCGATGAGGCCGAAGAAGCCGCGGGCGAAGCCGAGCTCGTGCTCGACGGTGTAGTGCGTGAGGTCGTGGAAGGGAAAGAATCGACCGCGCTGGCCGGGCTGGCGCTGCCACGTCACGGAGCCGTCGGCGCGCGTGCAACTCAGCGCCGCGGAACCGTCGCTGTTCTTCTTGATGCGGATGGTGAGCTCGGGCATGAGAGCGGGACCTCGCACGGGGCGCGCGCCGCGCCGCGCGGGCGACGATATGTTATACGCGACGGGCGGTGCCGTGCCGCTTGCAATCTAGGCGACACCACGCTCGTTTCGCCATGCAGCGACTCCGCGAGGTTCATGTCCGGCATCTCGTTCTCTCCGCTCGGTGACCGCGCAGTCATCATCCGCCTCGGCTCCTCGATAGACGAGGCGACGCACCGGCGCGTGCGCGCCGTGTGCGCACGGCTCGATGCGCAACCGATTCCCGGGGTCGTCGAGTACGTTCCCGCGTTCGCGAGCGTGGCGGTGCACTACGATCCGGCGACGAATGCGTACGCACGCATGACCGAGCTGCTCGACGCTGAGCTTGTGCACCTCGAGGACGAAGGGCTGCCGCCTGCGCGTACGGTCGAGATCCCGGTCTGCTACGGCGGCGAATTCGGACCGGATCTCGACGACGTCGCGCGTCATCACGCGCTCACCGCCGATGAGGTCGTGCGTATCCACACCGGCGGCGACTATCTGGTGCACATGATCGGCTTTGCGCCCGGCTTCCCGTACCTCGGCGGACTGCCCGAGCGCATCGCGACGCCACGCCGCCGTGAGCCGCGGACGCTCGTGCCGGCGGGGAGCGTGGGGATCGGTGGGAGTCAGACAGGCGTCTATCCCATCGCTTCGCCGGGCGGATGGCAGCTCATCGGACGCACGCCGCTCACACTGTTCTCGCCCGAGCGCGATGTGCCGGCGTTGCTGCGCGCGGGTGACCGTGTGCGATTTCGTGCGATCTCGCGCGACGAATTTCTCGCGTGGGACGCGGACGCGTGAGTCTTCGAGTCCGGCAGCCGGGGCTGCTCACCACCGTGCAGGATCTCGGGCGCGTCGGTCATCAGCGCGATGGTGTGCCGGTGAGCGGCGCGATGGACCCGCTCGCACTTCGCGTTGCGAATCTCCTGGTGGGGAACGACGAGCGCGACGCCGCACTCGAGATCACGCTCACAGGTCCGACCATCGTCTTCGAGGGAGATGCGCTCGTGGCGATCACCGGTGCTGATCTGAGCGCGACGCTCGATGATGCGCGCCTCCCGGCCTGGCGCGCGATCCGCGTCCCGAGTGGTGCGACGCTCGCGTTCGGTGCGGTGCGCGTGGGGTGTCGCGCCTATCTGGCCGTCGCCGGAGGGATCGACGTGCCGCCGGTGCTCGGGAGTCGCAGCACGTACGTGCGCGCGGGATTCGGCGGCGTGGATGGCCGCGCGCTCCGCCGAGGTGATGTCGTCTCGAGCGGCGCGCCCTCTGCACTCGCGGAACGCATCGCCGTCTCGCTGACGCACGCCGATGGTCGCGCCGGCGTCGCGCGCTGGAGTGTGGGTGCCAAGCTCCGTCCCGCGTATGCGGATGAAGCGGTCGTACGCCTGATCGCGGGGGCGCACGCAGCCGCGCTCACCGACGCGTCGCGCGCGGCGCTTCATCAGGCAACGTTTCGCGTGTCGTCGCGATCCGATCGGATGGGGTACCGGCTGGAAGGGCCGTCGCTCGAGCTTGCCGAGCCACTGGAGCTCTTGTCGGAGCCCGTGGCATTCGGCACGGTACAGCTTCCGCCTGGCGGGTGTCCGATCGTGCTCATGGCGGACCGGCAGACGACGGGCGGTTACCCGCGGATCGGCGAGGTGGCGACGATCGACCTCCCACTCCTCGCCCAGCTCAAGCCGGGCGATCGCGTGCGATTCGCGCCGATCTCGCTCGAGGAGGCACAGGCGTTGTACGTTGAGCGCGAGCGAGAGATCGCCGGCGTGCGCCAGTCGATCGTGCTGCGGTATCGCTGAGTATTCCAAGCGCAGGTGCATGCGGGATGGTCACACGTGCACTCTCGCACCACAATCCATTAGGATCGCCAATGCATCGCGTCGACTTGAATTGCGACATGGGAGAGAGCTTCGGCGCGTGGGCCATGGGCGCCGATGATGAGATTCTCCCCTACATCACCTCCGCGAACATCGCCTGCGGCTTTCACGCGGGCGATCCGGGCGTCATGCGCCGCACGGTCTCCGCAGCCGTCGCGCGCGGCGTGGCTGTCGGCGCGCACCCCGGGCTCCCCGATCTCGTTGGCTTCGGCCGGCGGACGATGGATGTGACACCGGATGAGGTGTACGAGCTCGTCGTCTACCAGACCGGAGCGCTCCGCGGTTTCGCGATGGCGGCGGGCGTGGCGCTCCAACACGTGAAGGCGCACGGCGCGCTCTACAACATGGCCGCCGCGCAGCCGAAGCTTGCCGACGCGATCGCGTGCGCGGTGCGCGACGTCGATCGCGAGCTGGTGCTGTACGGGCTCGCGGGGAGTCATCTCGTCTCGGCGGGCGAGCGCGCGGGACTCCAGACGGCGAGTGAAGCGTTCGCGGACCGGAACTACCTCGGCGACGGATCGCTCGTGCCGCGGCGTCGAGCGGATGCGATGGTGAGCGATGCGCCGGAAGCGGCGCGGCGCGCGGTGCGGATGGTCAAAGAAGGTCGCGTGCGCTCAGTGGACGGAGCGGACATCGCGATCCGGGCGGACACCATCTGCATCCACGGCGACGGGCCGCACGCGGCGGAGTTCGCGCGGGCACTGCGGAGCGCGCTGGAGGCTGAAGGGATCGAGGTAAGCCCGGCGAAGCGCGGCGCCACCACGTCCTGATTCCGGCTTCCAACCGCCTGCGCTACTCGCAGCGCAGCGCGTCGACCGGATTCGCCCGCGCCGCTCTCCGCGCCGGGAGGTAGCTGGCGACGAGCATCACCACCACGAGCACAGCGACGCCGGCGATCATCCACACCGGATTCGCGTGCGTCGGGCTGCTCACCGAGGCGCGCACCACGCGTGTCGCGAGCACGGCGCTCGGAACCCCGAGCACGAATCCCGCGGCGACGAGCCGCATCCCCTCGCCCACCACGAAGTGCGTGAGCCGCGATGGCTCGGCGCCGAGCGCCACGCGGATGCTCAACTCGCGCGTCCGCTGCGCCACCGACTGTGCGACCACACCGTACAGCCCCAGTCCGGAGAGGACGACCGCCAGCACGCCGAACGCGCCGATCCAGCTCGCGACCGCGCGCTGCTCCCAGAGCTCCTGCGCGAGGTGCTGCTGCATCGTTTGCGCGGAGTAAACGGGGAGCGTGCGATCGAGCGACGCCACGGTCCGTCGAATGACGTCGATTGCCGATGCAGGATCGCCGCTGGCCGCGACGATCACGGCACGTCCATCGTAGCGCTGCAACACAGGGATGTACATCAGCAGCGACGGCTCAATGGCGAGCGAGCCGGCGCGATGGTTCGCGACGACACCGATCACCTCGAGTGGCGCATTCGGTGGTCCCACGAGTGACGGCTGCGACAGCAGTTTGCCGATGGGGTCCTCACCCGGCCAGAAGCGCTGCGCGAGCTGCTCGTTGACGATGACGACGCGCGGTGCATTGGGGTCGTCGTGTGGCGTGAAGTCGCGGCCCCGCGTGAGACGAATGCCGACCGTGCGGAAGTAGCCGGGTGACACCTGATTGAGGTCGACACGCAGCCCGAGCTCGAACTCGCGCCCTCGCAGCTCCGCCTGTGGCGGTTCTTCCCCCGGATGGAAGATGGAGACGCGGCTGCCTCCGTCACCCGGTGGAGCTCGACGTGCGAGCGCGGCTGAGCGGATCCCCGGCGTTGCGGCGAGTCGCTGAAGCAGCTCGCGAACGAACGCCCGTCCGCGCGCTTCCGTGTAGCCCTGCGAGACGAGATCCACCGAGGCCATCGCGACATCGCGCGTCGCGAACCCTGGATCCGACGTGAGCAGACGATGCAAGGTCGAGAGGACGACGCTCGCCGAGGTGAGCAGGACGACCGCCGTGGCGACCTGGGTCACGACGAGCAGCCGCTGTGCGAGGGAGCGCCGCCGACCCGAGCCGGGCGTCCCCTCCTTGAGCACGGTCATCGGGTCGACCTGCGACGCGCGGAGTGCTGGCAGCATGGAGAGTATGACGCCCGTGACCACCGTGGCGGCGAGCGTGAAGGCCAGCACGCGTCCATCGAGCGTGATGTCGAGCTGTCCGAGCTCCGGCGACGTTGGGAGCACGGCCGTCGCAAAGCGCGCGATCGTGAAGGCCATGGCGAGCCCAAGAGCACCCGCCATGCTCGCGAGCAGCACGCCCTCGGTGAGCAGCTGTCGCACGAGCCGCGCGCGACCGGCGCCGAGCGCGAGCCGAGCCGCCATCTCGCGCTGGCGTACCGATGCGCGCACGAGGAGCAGCCCCGCCACGTTCGTGCACGCGATGAGGAGGAGCAGCGAGACGGCGCCGAGCAGGAGCGTGAGCATTCGATGCATCTCTGCCCGATCGTCGGGGAACATGCCGAGCCCACGCACGAGCGACACCGTGCGCCCGCTGTTCGTCTGCGGATAGGCGAGCTCCAGCTGCCGCGCGATCCCACGAAGGTCGGCCTCCGCCTGTGCCATGCTCACGCCCGGCTTCAGTCGACCGAAGATGACCAGGAATCCCCATGCTCGCTCCTGGAGCGCACCCTTCGACATGGTGGGCATGGCCAGCGGCTGCATGGACATCGGAATCCAGAGCTGTGTCGCGACGCCGGTGGTCGTGCCTCGGAACCCTCGCGGCGCGATGCCGATGACCGTGTACGGATAGCCATCGAGCGTCACCGTGCTGCCGATGACGCTCCTGTCGCCGCCGAACGTGTCGCGCCACAAGTCATCACTCAGCACGACGACAGGCGTCGCACCCGGTGCGCCGTCGTCGGCTGGCTGGATGAGGCGCCCCACGGCCGCGTGCACGCCGAGCGTGGCGAAGTAATTCCCGGTGACGAGATTGCCGCGAATCCGCTCGGCGCTATTCGCGCCGAGGTTGAGTGTCGAGCTGCTGTAGGCGGCCACGCCCGAGAGTGTGCGCGCGCGATCGCGGTAGTCGAGGTAGTCGGGGTAGCCGAAGTTGTCGAAGATGTCCGTCGGCTGCACGCGCTGGAACGCGACGAGTCGATCGGGCTCGCGCACGCCGGGGAGCGGGCGCAGGAGCATGGCGTCGATGACCGAGAAGATGGCGGTGTTGGCGCCCAACCCGAGCGCGAGCGTGAGTACGGCGACAGCGGTGAAGAGCGGTGCACGCCGGAGTGAGCGCACGGATTGCCGGACATCCCGTGCGAGCGCGTCGATCGCGGCGCCGAGGCGGCTGTCACGCACATCCTCCTTGACGCGCTCCACGCCTCCCATCTCGAGGCGTGCGGCCCTGCGTGCGGCGTCGGGGCTCAACCCTGCGTGGATCTTCTCCTCAGTGAGGCGCTCGAGGTAGTCGCGCAGCTCGTCATCGAGATCGTGCTCGACGGCTCTCCGGCGGACGAGGTTTCGCCAGAGACCGTGCAGGCGGGGCGCAACTGTCATGGCACCGACCTCGCTCGTATAGAGAGTCGATACGAATATGCCGGCCGACCTATAGAATGTCAATAGGAGTCGGCCGGCTGCCGGAGCGGCGGCGTGTGGGCGGGGAAATTCTGCTTGCGCCGCGACCGCGCCCCCCTCGCCACCCGTCGTCCCACCAGCAATATTCTCTGCTGGCCTCCACGTCCGTCGTCCTATCCCACCGACCACTCGGACTCCCTGTATGATTCGACACGTCACTCTCGTCGCCGCCGGAGCGGCGCTGCTCGGCCTCCCGCTGCGCCCCGCCGCCGCGCAGACCTTCACCACCGACGACCCCGTCATCAAGCGCATCTGGGCGCTCGGGATGGACAGCTCGCACACCCAGCAGCTCGCCGAGCAGCTCTTCGACTCGATCGGTCCGCGCCTCACCGGCACACCGGATCAGAAGCGCGGCAACGACTGGCTCGTTGCCACCTACAAGTCGTGGGGGATCGACGCGCGCAACGAGCAGTACGGCACGTGGCGCGGATGGCGGCGCGGCTACTCGCACATCGACCTCGTCGCGCCGCGCGTGCGCTCGCTCGAGGGGACGATGCTCGGCTACAGCCCGGGCACGGGGAAGAAAGACCTTACGCGCACGACGATCATCCTCCCGCAGTTCACCGACAGCACCGAGTTCGTGAAGTGGCTGCCGAACGCGAAGGACAAGTTCATTCTCGTCTCGGCGCCGATGCCGACGTGTCGGCCGACCGAGGACTGGGACACCAACGCGACGCCGGACTCGAGGGCGCGCATGGACAGCGCGCGCGCGGCGCTCCGCCGCGAGTGGGGCGGACGCAATGTGCGTGGCACCGGGTACAGCAACGCGCTCGGCACGGGCGAGCTCGGGCTCCGTCTGGAAGAAGCGGGCGTCGCCGGCATCATCACGTCGCGTCCCAAGAATGGTTGGGGGACGATCGAGGTGTTCGAGACGTACGACAAGAAGGCGCCCGCGATCGCGCTGAGCTGCGAGGACTATGGCCTCGTCTACCGGCTTACGGAGAATAATCAGCACCCCATGGTGACGATGAATCTGGACGCCGAGCTGCTCGGCGAGCGTCCGGTCTACAACACGATCGCCGAGATCAAGGGGACGGAGCATCCCGATCAGTACGTGATGCTCTCGGCGCACTTCGATTCGTGGGACGGCTCGTCGGGCGCGACGGACAACGGCACCGGCACGCTCACCATGCTCGAGGCGATGCGCATCCTGAAGCAGGCGTACCCGCACCCCAAGCGCACGATTCTCGTCGGGCACTGGAGCGGGGAAGAGGAGGGCGAGGTCGGCTCCAAGGCGTTCACCGAGGATCATCCCGAAGTGCTCAAGGGGTTGCAGGCGCTGTTCAATCAGGACAACGGGACGGGGCGCATCGTACGCATCAACGGCGGCGGGCTACCGGATGCGGCCGAGCACATCATCCACTGGCTCGACCAGGTGCCGCTCGAGTTCCGGAGCCAGGTGACGTTCAACGGCGCGGGCTTCCCCGCCGGCGGCGGAAGCGATGACTACTCGTTCGCGTGCTACGGGCTCCCCGCGTTCGGTCTCGGTGCGCTCCCGTGGGATTACGGCAATTATACCTGGCACACGAACCGCGACACGTACGACAAGGTCGTGTTCGACGATCTCGAGACGAAAGCGACGCTGACCGCGATGCTCGTCTATCTCGCGTCCGAGGATCCGACGATGATCAAGCGGGACCGGATCGACATCGCGCAGATTGCGGCCTCGCGCGCGGCCGAGGAGCCGGTAATGGCGGCGACCGGAGGTGCGCGGCGGAGAGGGCGCTTACCGTCGTCGTGGCCCGACTGCACGAAGGCACCACGGACGACGAATCCGCGGTTGAAGTAGGAGGCGTTGTCATCCCGAGCGAAGCGAGGGATCTCTTCCTGCCTGGTGTCATCCCGAGCGTCCAATGTCATCCCGAGCGTCCAATGTCATTCCGAGCGTCCAATGTCATTCCGAGCGTCAGCGAGGAATCTCGGGCGGCAAGCGAGATCCCTCGCTGCGCTCGGGATGACAGCGACGCTCGGGATGACAGCTGCGCTCGGGATGACAGCTGTGCTCGGGATGGCCGTTCCGCTCGCCAGGACAGGTATCCCGATCCCTTCATGCGGCGCGGGGGCGGCTCTCGTTGAACCGATGCCATCCCCACCAGGCGAGTGCCGCGCCGGCCGCCATGGCGCCGATGCCGATCGCGCGCGATGGGATGGCGCCGCCGGACTCCTCCGGCGCTAAGCGATACAGGATCGGGAATGCCGTCACGTCGTTCGCCTCGAGGTTGCGCCGCACGTACGTCCAGAAGCTCTTCGTGGCGAACTGGTCCCAGATGAAGTGCGCGAGACTCGTGTCCCAACGCGCGTTGTTGATCGCGGCATAGGGCGACGGTTCGCCCTCCGCTGGCACGAGCAGGATTGAGTTGTCGAGTCCGGTCTCGGCCTCGTACCACCCCGCCAGATAGTCCCAGAGCTGCAGCATGACCTGCTGATCGGGGGCGCTGAAGTAGTTGAAGAGAAAGACGCCCGGCCGCGTCGTGTCGACGTCATCGATGCGCTTTGCGTTGCGCGCCACGATGGTCTGCATGCGCTTCGCACGGCCGTCGATCGTCTGCACGAGCGTCGCGTATTCCGGCGTGTCCTGAATCTCGCGCGCCCTCTCGACGGTGTCCGTCTCGATGAGGACGGCGACATCGAAGCGCGCGCGGCCATCGCCATCGGTTGGGTTCGCGCCGATCCGCGCGCGGGCGGGCGGGATCACCGTTGCGTCGAAGAGCGTGACACGCTCCACGCCATCGAGCTGCTCGAGCGGCCGCATTGATTCGCGCAGCGCTGCGAACAGCTCGGCGCGGTCGCGCGGCTCGGGGAGCAGCTGCTGCAACGGGAACCGCCGAGGGTGCACCTCCGCGGCGATGAGGATGTATCCCAGCTGTGTCGGCGTCATGAGCGACGCCGGGGGATACGCGGGATCGCGATTGATGATGCTGAGCGGCATGTGATCCTCCTCTGTCCGCATCCCGCTGGTCGCCGTCGGCTCGCTTAGCTTTTGGAGGACGGCGTGTCCGGGCGAGTGAACCGCGTGGCGCACGTCGATGCGCCATCCGTCGGGTCGTCTTTCAAATACAGCTCACCAGTGTCCGCGACAGCGGGCTCGAAAACGGAGGAAGGCATGGTGCAGGAGGTGTTCCACGATGACTGATGTGGCCGGAAATCGCGCACCGGCGGCGGCGCTCCCCGAAGTGTGGCTCCGCGGACCGCTGGACGGGTTCGATCCCATCGTCATGCCGGCGGCGCACGCGCTGTTGCAATCGGCGGAGGATCTCGAGCGTGCAGCGAGTCTGCTCACCCGCGACGAACTGTGGGCCAGGCCGGGTGGCGCGGCATCGGTTGGCTTTCATCTGCAGCACGTGGCCGGGACGATCGACCGCCTGCTCACCTACGCGCGCGGCGAGCAGCTCGATGCGGCGCAGCTGGCGGCGCTCAAGGCCGAGAAGGATCCTGGCGCGCACGCCAGCGATGCGGACGCGCTGATTGCGGGCGCGGTGCGAGCGATTCAGCGTGCCGTCGAGACGCTGCGCGATACGCCGCGCGACTCGCTCTTCGAGAAGCGCTTCGTCGGACGGAAGCAGCTACCGACCACTGTGTGGGGGCTGCTCTTTCATATCGCCGAGCACACGCAGCGCCACACGGGGCAAGTGATCACGACGTCGAAGATCGTGCGAGGAGAGTAGGACACCAACGCAACGGAGCCGCTCTCGGATGAGAGCGGCTCCGTTGTCATTCCAACGACCGCGCGGTCAGGCTACGCGTTGCGATCGATGCAGGTGTTGTCCGAGACGTTCGAGACGTTCGGATTGTTCTGCTCGGCCTGCGGTACGGGGAAGTTCACATCGGTGCCGTACTGCCCGCCCTTGTGCCAGTCACCGACGGGGAACACGCTGTCCGCCGACCGCCCGTACTGCTTGATGAGCCGGCGCATGTCGCCCACGCGGTGCCCGCGTCCGAACAGCCAGAACGCGCGCTCGCGGAAGAGCAGATCGACGCGCGCGCTGTCCGTCCCGGGATCGGTGAGGTCCGCAGCCAGCCCTGCTACACCGCCTTCGGTGCGTGCCTGATTCAGCTTCGCCACGAACCCGGTGTAGTCCTTCCCTTGAAGCGCGGCCTCGGCCTCGATCATGCGCGCTTCGATGCCATCGGCGATCGCCACCGGGGCGTCACGTGTGGTCCAGATCATCTGGATGTACAGCGGTTTGGTTCCATCGTCGCGATCCGAGCGCGTCACGCCGATGGCCGTGCACGCCGAATCTCCACCGGTGCACACCGGGACGCGCGGATCGTTCGCGGTGGCGAAGTCCAGCCCATTGGTCCCTTCGCCCGTGCTGACGCTGTACCGCCGCGCGATGTTGTTGTACGTCCACATCGCATTGTCGTTCGTCGTCTGCGAGTGGAGGTTGTCGTACTGGAAGCTCGTCGGCACACCGGCCACCGCCACCCCGGCGTCCGCCGCGCGGTTGAGGTTGAGCAGAATGCGCCCGCGGATCACACGCAGCGCGTTCTGGATCTTCACGTCTTCCGCCGTCGTCCCCGTGATCAGCGCGAGGCCGCTGTCCGCGTGTGCGAGCGCGAGCGTGAACGCGTCCTGCGTCGTCATCGGCGCGCCGTACTGCTCCACGCCGTCGACCACGGTGCTGAATACAAGTCCATTGCAGTAGTGCTCGCCGATGATGTTCTCGACGTACGCCTGCACGAAGTACATCTCGGCGACGTCGGCCGGCGGACCGTCGGCCTTGTACTGCTCGAGCAGCTGCACCGCCTGCTCGCCCGACAGCCGCGCGCGGTGCAGCATGCGATCGACGTCGGTCAGGAAGCTGTTCCCCACCGTGATCACGCGCTGATCCACCTCCTGACGCGCGATGAACGAGTCGCCGTTGTTCCACTCGTCGGCGAACAGTCCGCTCAGGAGGAAGAGCCCCTCGGAGTTCGAGCTGCCCCCGCTCGTCGCCGAGTTGAGGCGGGCGATCGCGCCGAGGCGCACGGCATCCGCGCCGGCGGCAGACTGGACATCCGTCGGGCTGATGATGTCCGGTGTGTCGACCCGCAGGACTTCGTTACAGGCCGCGAGCGAGAGTGCTCCGGCGGCCAGGATCGCGAGCGACACCACGGGCACCGCTCGGCGACGGCGCGACTCGCGCGCATGGTTGGTCATGGAGAGTCTCATGGGAGGTGTCATCCTAGAAGCCGAGGGAGAGACGGAGGACGTAGTACGTCGGCGGACCGAAGGCCTGGAACTCCGACGGTGCATCGCCGGTGGTGTCGAACGCTTCGGGATCGACACCCGAGTACTTGGTCCACAGGATGCCGAGATTCCGCGCCGCGAGTGAGGCCGTCAGATGCCGCCCGCGGAGATACTTGCGCGTCCAGCTATCGGGCGCGTTGAAGCTGAGGTTCAGCTCGCGGAACCGGATGAACTCTCCGTCCTCGATGAAGCCGGCGACCGTACGGCTCGGGGTGTTGCGGACCGCCACCACGCGCGCCTGCTCGGCGAGCGAGGACGACGGGTTGATGAGCCCCGAGCAGTTGTTGCGGCTGGAGCAGCGAATGCGCTCTGTGTTGTTGTACGTCTTCATGCCGCCGCTGTAGTCGATCATCGCGCCGAGGCGCAGGCGGTGCTTGAAGAACTCGAAGCCATTCGTGAAGGCGAGCTGGTAGCGCGGGAGCGAGTAGCCGAGGAACACCGCCGTGTCCGTCACCGTGACCTCGCTCAGCGTCGAGTCGGCGTTGTACTCGATGATCCCGTTCCCGTTCTTGTCGTTCCAGCTCGTGACCGCACGGGCCCACCAGCCGTTGAGCGGATAACCCTCCCGCTCCTGTTGCGTGCTGCTCTCGATGATGTTGGGCAGCCCGCCGAGGCTCACGAGCTTGTTGTTGTTCGTCGAGCCGTTGAGCGACACGTCCCAGCTGAAGCGATCGTGCTCGAGAAGCTGCGTCGTGACGAGCGCCTCCCATCCGGTATTGCTCACCTCGCCGAGGTTCTCGAAGCGCGCGGTCGCGCCCGTGCCGAGCGATGGCGGAAGGATGCGGCTGATGAGCGCGTCCTTGGACGTCTTGTCGTAGTGCGTAAGCTCGATGTTGAGCCGGTTGCTCCACAGCGTGGCATCCGCGCCCAGCTCGAGCTCGGTGGAGCGCTCGGGCTTGAGGTTCTTGTTGCCGAGCGTGCTGAAGACGAGTCCCGTGGCCTCGCCACTCTCGCCGAGCGTGCGCGTAGCCGAGTAGTACTGCAGGGCGTCGATGGTGCCGGGCTGCACCCCGGAGGCGCCGTACGCCATGCGCAGGCGGAACTGGTTCACCCAGCTGAGCTTCGGGAAGAAGGATTCATCGGACGCGATCCACGATACCGCGATCTTCGGATAGAACGCCGTCTTGAAGTTCGCGCCGAACGCACTGTTGCGATCGGAGCGGACGGCCGCGGTGACGAAGAGCTTCTCGTTGTAGCCGAGGTGCTCCTCGACGAAGGCGCCGAGTGTGCGGGTCTCGGTGCGCGACTCGCTGGCGGTGACGGTCGCCGCGCCCGAGATCGAGACGGCGCCCGGCGGGAGGCCGACGCCGTTGGCGTAGTTGGCGTCGAAGATCTCGCCGGTGTACTGCATCCCGATCGTCGTCGTCGACTGGAGCGCTTCGGAGACGCGATGCACGGCCGCGGCGCTGGCGTTGGCCGTGTAGGTGAAGAAGTCCGTCCGATTGTCGGTCTTGTAGCCGATCCGGCTGTCGCCGCCGAGATCGGGGCAGTTGGCGAACCGGCACAGCTGCGTGTCCATCCGGTTGATGTAGTCGAGGCCGAAGGTACCGCGCAGCGACAGCCACTCGGCGGGGCGCCAATCGCCGTTCGTCGACGTGATCAACCGGTTGATCGACTGATTGGTGTACTGCTGGTAGATGTCGCGCGGCGTGAACTGTCGCCACCCGAAGAGCGTGTCGCCGGTCGCCGAGATGTTGTACTTGAAGCCCGGGCCGGCGGTCGTGTTCCCCATGATGCCGAGGACGCCGGAGTCATCGCTCGTGGGCAGGCGGGAGTTCTGCGACGTGTACCCCGCGCTGAAATCGATGGTCGCCTTCGGTGACAGCGTGAGGTTGAACTGCGTGCGTCCCGTCACGCGATCCATGTGGTTCGGGTGCTGCTCCTCCGGGCGCAGCGAGAGACCGTGCGCGGCCATGTAGCGCTGATCGAACTCGGGGACCTTGTCCACGCCATTCTCGCTCTCCCACTCGCCGTGCAGGAAGTAGCGGAGCGCCTCCGTTCCGCCGCTCAGCTGGAGCCCGTGCGCCTGCCGGTAGCCGAGGCCGTTCGGCGTGGACTCGGGATCGTCGTACAGGTTGTAGCTCGTGACGCTGTCCTGCGTGCACGTGCCCGCGGCGACCTGCGTGAGGAAGCACTGCACCGTATTGGCGGCGGTCGAGTTCGTCGTCGACGTGGTGCCGGTGCGCCATCCGCGGTATGCGGTGGGGTACGCGTTCTCGTCGACGTGAAAGCCCTGCTCGGTGAAGTACGTGAGCTGCGCCGGGCCCGCGGTGCCGTGCTTCGTCTTGATCACGATCACGCCATTCGCGGCGTCGGTGCCGTAGAGCGTCGCGGCCGACGGTCCACGCACGACCTCGATCGACTCGATCTCCTCGGGGTTGATATCGTTGATGCGTGACGGCGTCGTTCCGCCCACGCTCACCGACGACGACCCCGTGGTGCCTTCCACGCGTACGCCGTCGATGATGTAGATCGGGTTGTTGGACAGGGAGAGCGAGCTCGTGCCGCGGATGCGGATACGCGTTCCGGCGCCCGTCTGCGTGGGGGAGAACACCATCACGCCGGGCGTGCGCGCGACCAGCAGGTCGCCCATGTTCGCCACGCCCTTGGTCGCGACCGCCTGCGCCGCGTTCACCTGTCCGACGGCGTTCCCGACCTCGACGCGCCGCTGCTCGCCGGTGGCGGTGACGACGACTGCCGTCAGTTGGATTGGAGCGGGTACCAGCGCGAAGTCCGCCGTCACGCTCTGGCCGGCGGTCACCGTCACCTCCTTCTTCTGCTCGTGGTAGCCGACGCGCATGACGCGCACGAGCTGCGCGCCCGCCGGCACCTTCTGCAGCGTGTAGCGTCCGTCGGCGTTCGTGACGGTGATCAAGCTCGTGCCGGAAACGACGACGCTCACGTCCGGGAGCGGCTCGCCGGTATCCTGCGCCGTCACTCGGCCCGTGACCGTCTGCGCCGCTGCGATGCATGGACAGACGACGGCCGCCAGGAGCGCGACGAGCACCGGCAGCCACATTGGTGAGCGCACGCGGAGTGTGCGCCTGAGGAGAATCCTCACGAATGGAACTGGGGGCATGGACCGGATGTCCTCTGCGAAAGGGGTGGATGACGAGCAGCATGAACGACACAGCCAACGAGCACCTGCGTATGACGTCAGCGGGTTCTTCTGGCGAGCAGTACTGCTACATCACGGGACACTCGTCGCGCGTCCCGACACTCCGATCAGTTGTTCGTGTGGATCATTGCGTGATGCCCGGCTGGTAACGCCGGATCGTGTGCGCGTCGATGTCCGCGTCGCTCCACAGCACCGGCTTCACCTCGCCCTTCGCGAACATCTCGGCCTGATTGCTGTGAAAGGGCGAGTCGTCGCGTGGACTCTCGCCGTATGCGAGCACCGAGTACGCGTGCGGCTCGTCACCGAACTCGACGGCGAGAATCCACCCGTCCCCGCCCACCGCCTCGCGCTTGCCGTCCGGATCATCCTTGTACCAGAGCACGCGGAAGCACCCGATGTCGCCGTTGCACCCGCCCACCGGCACGTCCACGTTCCCGACGCGCACGCGATGCACGTCGCCCCAGGCGACGTCGGCGCTCCCGTAGCGCCGCACCGTCTCGTTCACCGCCCACGCGAACGCGTCCACGGCGCGCGCGGGGAAGCGGATGCCGCGCGGCGTCGTTGTCGGCGCACTCGTGCTCCACGGCTCGGCGTACATCGTGTCGGGCTTGGTGCCCGCGATGTAGCGCCGCCACCAGGTCTCGAACAGCACACCGCCGCGGCTCGTCGGGGCGACGGTCTTGTCCCAGCGCGCGATCATGTCGATCGCCGCCTGCACGTCGGGCGTGGGGTTGGATGCGCGCACGGCCTTCACGAGATCATCGCGCACGCGGTCGGCGAGCAGCATGCGGTACGAGAGCTTGAGCGCGAGCACGTCCTGGAGGCTCAGCTTGTCGTTCGTGTCGATGAGCTGCAGCGAGAGCTGTGTGCGGAGCCCGAGCCGCGGGGCGGGGAAGTACGCCGGATAGCGCGCAGGATCGAGCGGCTGGTGCAGGTTCGTGTAGTACGGCGGGTCATTCGAGTTCTGCACGTACCCGCCCTTCGGGTTGAGGAACTGCGGCAGTGAATCGAACGGCACGTACCTCGTCCAGATGTCGGCCGTGCGATGCACCTCGACCGCCGCGGTGTCCCCACCGCTTGGCAGCGGAAGTTCGGGGATCGACGCGTTCCAGACGTAGAGGATGTTCCCCGCGCGATCCGCATACGTGAAGTTCGAGTTGATGCGGGCGCGCATCCGCATCGCATCCTTCCACTCGGCCAGCGAGTGCGCGCGCATCATGCGCAGGAACTGCTCGCCGCCGCGGAAGTCCTCGTCGCCCGCCGTGCGCAGCACGTAGATCTTCCCGTTGCCGCGGTACACGACGGGGCCGAGCGGCGTGCGCAGGATCTCCCGCGTCTCGCTCGAGACCCCGTTCCCATTCTTGAACTCGACCGTGACCAGCTCGCGCTCGAGTGCGACCGACGCGCCGTCGAGCAGGTAGTGGTCCACCTGCGTGGAGTCGACGTCGAGCGCATAGATCTGTCCGAGCAGCGGCGAGTTGTTCGTCGTCGCCCAGCCGAGATCGCGGTTGAACCCGCCGATCACGCCGAAGGGTCCGCCGATGCGGAAGTCGCCGTAGAAGTCGAGCACGCCCGGCACATCGACGTGCGCTTCGTAGTAGCCCGCGTTCCACTGCAGGTGCGGATTGCGGAGAAGGATCGCGTGGTGCGACTTCGTGCGGCTCGGCGCGAAGGCCCACGCGTTGGAGCCCACGTCGGGGACGTCGACGCCCTCGCCGCCGGGCATCGTGCCTTCGTCGATCGTCGTCATCGCCGCGGGGCGCTGCTGCCGGCGGAAGTCGGGGTCGATGCGCGCCAGGAAGCGTCGCGCCTGCTGCGGTGACGCGACGTCCACGTCGTGCGCGAGCACATCGTAGGCGGTGAAGTGCGGGGCGAAGCCCGCGGGAAATTCCGCCGGGTGGAGCGCGATGTAGCGGTTCACGCCGGCGGCGAATCCCGCGTACACGTCGCGCGTGTCCTGGTCGAGCTGCTGGTACGTCGCCACCGCGCGCTGGTACGCGAGCTTCGCGATGAAGTCGTGCTCCATGCTGTCGCGCCCGAACCAGCGCCCCATCTCGCCGCGCGCCTTGAGCAGATCGAGCGGAACGCGCGCGCCGTAGTCCTCGCACTGCACGTACGCCAGCGCATACTCGGCGGCGGCGAGCGTCTGCGCCTTGATGTGCGGCACGCCGTAGGTCGTGCGGCGGACTTCGACCTGTGCGGCGAGCGGCGGGATCGAATCGCTCGCGGACTGTGCCGGAAGGTTCGCGGCGAGGAGGGTGGTGAGCACGAGCGCCGAGCGGACGCAGCCCGGGCACCGGCGGGGAACGATCGAACGAGGCATCGACATGGCCCGACTCCGTCGACCGGCAGAGAGGTATGGACAGGCCACGCCCCGTGGATACAGCCGGCGCGACCGAACGGCGCACGAAACAGCATACAGTCCAGCATCCACGCGGACCCGCACCACGAGTCCATCCCACAATGGGCGCACACGCTAACGCGCAGCGGTGGAGCGCGCAAGCATCCAGTGCACCCTTACACGCCCCGCCGGCACATATCCCTCGCCCTCCCGCTCAGCGCTTCTGAGCCCAGAACCCCGGGTTCAGCGCCTCACTCACTCTCACAACCCAAAGCTCACAGCTCAGAGCTCACTCCCCTCCAGCCGCTACATCCTTCCCATCCTGCAGCCAATGGTCGAACCACTGGCGCAGCCGGCTCAACCGATCGACGAGGAGCCACGGTTCACCCGTGCGCGAGAGATCGTGGTTCGACCGCGGGTACCGGATGAACTCCGCCGGCACTCCCTGCTTCTCGAGCGCCATGAACCAGAGCTCCGCGTTCCCGATCGGCGCACGGTAGTCCTCCTCGGACTGAACGAGCAGCGTGGGCGTCTTCACGTGTGTGACATGGCGAATGGGCGAGAGCGAGTCGTAGAGCGCGAAGTTGTCCCACGGCTTCCCGTAGAACTCGAACTCGGTGAGTCCCTGCGCATCCGACGCGCCGTACCAGTACGTCCAGTCGCTGATCATGCGGTCCACTTCCGCCGCCTTGAAGCGCGTGGTCTTCGTCGTCACCCACGCCGTCATGAAGCCGCCGTACGAGCCGCCCGTCACACCCATGCGCGTGGAGTCGACATCGGGGCGCTGCGCGACGATGTCCACCGCCTTCATGAGATCCTGATAGTCCTCCGCGCCCCACCGCCCGCGGATCGCATTCGTGAAGTCGCCACCGTAGCCGCTCGAGCCGCGCGGATTGGTGAACAGCACCCACATCCCAGCGCCCGCGATGTTCTGGAATTCGTCGAACCACCCTTCACCGTACGCCGAGTGCGGGCCGCCGTGGATGTAGAGCACGAGCGGATACTTCTTGCCGGGCTCGTAGCCGTACGGCTTCATGAGCCACGCCTCGATCTCCAGCCCGCCCACCGACTTGTAGGTGAACCGATCGGCGGACGACCACGCGATCTCCTTGTTGAGCGCGTCGTTGAAGCTCGTGAGCTTGTGCTCGCCGCGTCCATCGACGTCGGCGACGTACAGCTCGGTCGGCGTGTCGATGCTCGTGGAGACGTAGGCGACGATGTGCTTGGCCGCATCGTACGCGAAGCCGCGCATCTGCCGGCGCCCGCTCAGAACCTCGCGAATCTTTCGCGTCTTCGGGTCGAGTCGCAGCAGCGCGGTCCGTCCGCCGATCGCCGCCGAGAAGCTGATCTCGCCGTTCGGGAGCCAGTCGTAATCCTGCGGCTCGTACTGCCAGTCGCCGAGGAGGTTGACCGGCTCGCCGCCGCTCGCGTCGACCACGTACAGCCGCTGCGACTTCATGCGCGACGGCGCCGAGACGAACGAGATGCGCTTGCCGTCGGGCGACCACGCGAGACGACGCTCATCGCCGACGGCCTTCGTGACGCGGCGCGGCGTGCCGCCGGTCGCCGGAACGACGAAGATGTCGATGTCGTTGCGCGGCGCTTCATCGCGCGCCGAGTCGTACGGCAGCTTGGCGATCGAGTCGCGCTCGTCGGAGACGACGGAATCGGGGCGGAGCTCGGCGTCCGCGGTGAACGCGATCCACTTGCCGTCCGGCGAGACGACCGCGTCGCGATGCGAGTAGAGCGCGGAGTCGAGCTGATGCGCGGCCGTGTCGCCCGCGCGCTGCACCCACAGGTGCGACGGCCGCCACACGCGTGCAGTGCGGGGACCCGGGATGAAGCCGCGCCCGTTCGCCTTGTAGCGCATGTCGACGATCTGCCGCCCGTCGAAGCGCTTCGCGTCGAGCGGGTGCGTGATCGCGCCGTAGGGTGGGCGCGCCATCGGCTGCATGCCGGCGTACGGATCGCGGTCGCGTCGCCGCGTGCTGGCCGACAGCGAGTCGGATTCGCTCGCGCTGTCGCCGCGCGCGGCCTGGGTCCACACCGTCACGCCCCCATCGCGCGACATCGACGCGGAGGCGTTCGGTGCATCGTCCGCGACGAACGCTTCACCCGCGCGGTCCATGTGCAGCGCCCACGTGCGCCCGCGCACGCCGGGTCGTGTGGAGGTGAAGTAGAGGAGCTTGCCGTCCGCCGAGAAGCGCGGATCGGAGCTCTCCGTGGACGGGGAGGTGAGACGAACCGGCGCGCAGTCGTCGTCCGAGGCAGCACGCTTCGCGTTCTGCGCCCGTGTGCACGTAGTCGACACCATCCACACTTCGCTGTGCCGCTTGTTCTCGCGCTCGCGAACGGTGGTGACGGTGAAGGCGACGAGCTTGCCATCCGGCGAGACGGCGGGACTCCCGACCGTCGTCACCTTGTACCAATCGCCGGGCGTAAAGGCGCGCCCCGCGCGCTCACCCGGGTGTTGTTGCGCGGTGGCGGGGCGTGCGGCCAGCAGCATGGCGGCCGCCACGACGAGCATCGAACGCATGGATGTGGGCTCCGAGGGAATCGAGCGTGGAGGGGAGGACGGCGTGAGCGCAGAGAATCTGCGGCGGGGGGCGGCAACGGGGAAGGTGGACGCCGGTCGGCTCCACTCGCGCGCGGCATGCACTGAGGCTACTATCGGGGAGATTCCTCTCGCGCTCGAGCGTGTCTGGCCGACTGTCATCCCGAGCGCAGCGAGGGATCTCGGGCACCTGTCATCCCGAGCGCAGCGAGGGATCTCTTGCTCGCTGGCCCGAGATTCCTCGCTACGCTCGGAATGACACCGTCGCATCATCATCCGGTGGATCCCGATGACGACCTTCCTCAAGACCGTCGACATTCCCATCGAGGCCGCGCGCACGTTGCCGGGCCGGTACTACACGTCGCCCGACATCTTCGCCGAGGAGACGGACGCGATCTTCGCACAGCGGTGGTGGTGCGTGGGGCGCGAGAGCGACATCGCGAATCCGGGCGACTACATGCTGCGCGAGATCGCGGGGGAGAGCATCATCGTCCTGCGCGACGAGAGCGATACGCCGCGCGCGTTCTACAATGTGTGCCGGCATCGCGGCACGCGGCTGTGCGAGGGAGCGGGCGGACGCCTCGAGTCGGGGATGATCCAGTGTCCGTACCACGCCTGGACATACGCGCTCGACGGTCGCCTCCTGGGCGCGCCATCCGCCGGCGAGCTCGAGGGCTTTCGCAAGGCGGACTACCCGCTGCACGCCGTCGCGCTCGAGCGATGGGAAGGGTTCCTGCTCCTGAACCTCGCACGCTCGCCGGAGCCGTTCGAGCGCGCGTGGGCGCCGCTCCTCGGTCGCTTCGCGCGCTTCAACCTCGGCACGCTCGTTCCCGCGCGGACCATCGAGTACGACGTGCGCGCGAACTGGAAGCTGCTCTTCGAGAACTACTCCGAGTGCTACCACTGTGCACCGGTGCATCCGTCGCTCGCCCGCGTCACGCCGCCCACGAGCGGCGAGAACGACCTCGTCGAGGGCCCGGTGACGGGCGGGTTCATGACGATCAACGACGGATACGAGAGCCTCACGCTGAGCGGCCGAGCGTGCGGCGTGCCGGTGGGCGATCTCCCCGCGGATGATCGGCGTCGCGTCTACTACTACGCGATCTTCCCGAATCTCTTCCTGAGCCTGCACCCCGACTACGTGATGGCGCACACGCTGTGGCCCCTCGCGCCGGACCGCACGCGCATCGTGTGCACGTGGCTGTTCTCTCCGCGCACGCTCGAGGATCCATCGCTCGACCCGAACGACGGTGTAGCGTTCTGGGACAGGACCAATCGCGAGGACTGGCACATCTGCGAGCAGAGCCAGCTCGGCGTCGCCTCGCGAATGTACCAGCCCGGGCCGTACTCGCGACGCGAGGTGCTCTCCGCGCAGTTCGACCGTGAGGTGCTGCGCGCACTGGGGCACGCATGGCCGAGCTGACGAGCGCGACGCGCACGAGCGAGCTGCAACCGCCCGAGCGCGCGCCTCGCCATCTGCTCCGCGTGCTCGGCGTCGCGTTCGGGCTCGCCATCATAGTCGGCAACACGATCGGGATGGGGATTCTGCGCACGCCCGGCGACATCGCCGCGCGGCTGCCGAGCATCCCGCTCTTCCTCGGCGTGTGGGTTGCGGGCGGCGTATACGCGCTGCTCGGTGCGCTCTCCCTCGCCGAGCTCGGCGCGATGATCCCGCGTTCCGGTGGACAGTACGTGTTCGTGCGCCACGCGCTCGGTCCCTACGCGGGGTTCGTCGTCGGATGGAGCGACTGGCTCTCCACGACCGGCACGGTCGCGGCGGTCGCGATCGTGTTCGGCGAGTACACCGGCGCGCTCGTGCCGTCGCTC
>DASSNR010000043.1:0-14339 GCA_035687925.1 Gemmatimonadaceae bacterium
AGCGACCATCGGTATCGCGTGAAGCGTCGGTCTCGCCCGGCACGGCACCGCTTGCCGCTGAGACCAGCGAGACGTAGCATTGCGATGGTAGGCGGCTCGGATCACCCGGCGAACACCTGCGAGTTATCTGGCAGTCACTTCGCGAGTTTTCCGGCGGCCACTTCGATGGATGGCCACCCCCATGATTCGACTCAGGCTGTTTGGGGGACCGGATCTGGTTGGTCCCGATGACCGGCGCATTCCTTCCGTGCTCGAGCAGCCCAAGCGGCTGGCTCTGCTGACCTACCTCGCCCTCGCCGGTCCTGGCGCGTTCCGAAACCGTGATGGGGTGCTCGCGCTCTTCTGGCCGGAGTCCGATCAGGAACGTGCGCGGCGCGCGCTGAACCAGGCGCTGCACTTCTTACGACACGAGATGGGGGCCGGCGTGATCGTGACGCGCGGCCCGAGCGATGTGGGAACGGCGGCGGATGCGCTGTGGTGTGATGCAGTCGTCTTCGAGCAGGCGCTGAAGCGCGACGATCCGGCTCGAGCGCTCGATCTCTATCGAGGCGATCTCTTACCCGCCCTCTTCGTGGACGGCGCGCCGGAATTCGAGCGATGGCTCGACGAGCAGCGCGTCCACTTTCGACATCAGGCGCGTCGGGCGGCGTGGAACCTGGCGGAGTCCGCCGAGCGACGAGGCGAGCTCAGCTCGGCGACGGAGTGGGCGCGCCGGTCGATGGCGCTGTCCGCTAACGATGAGACCTCGTTACAGAATCTGCTGCGGCTGCTCGATCGCATCGGCGACCGGGCGGGGGCACTCCACGCATATCAGTCGTTCGCGGCACGACTCTCGAAGGAGTTCGAGGCGCAGCCTTCGGCGGAAACGCAACGACTGATCGCGGCAATCCGCTCGAGAGCTGACTCGCGGAGAACGGAATCGCACGTTGCATCGCTCGGAAGCAGCGGGCCGGAGGAACGCGGTCCATTGCCGCAGGCGAGTCCGCGCGGAGAGGATGTGGCCGAGCGGGACGTGTGTCACCCGGCCGCGGTGAAAGAACCGGCAGCGGATGGAGGACAGGTTCACCCATCGATTGCGATCGACAAGGGCGAGCGCGTCCGGCGCAGCAGCCGGCTCCGCCGGCTCGTGGCGATCGCGATCGTTCCGTGCGTACTCGGTGCTTACTGGGGGCTGACACATCTCGCGGGTGCTCGCGATCACCGGTCGACGTCATTCTCCCCAGCGGCGCGCATCAGGGTGGAAACGTTCTCGGACCTCACGGCGCCACCGAGGCCGACGATGCTGGGCTCGGCGATCACGACGGCAGTCATCGATCAACTCGCCGGCGTGAGGTCGTTCGAGGTGACATCGGGCACACCTCCTACGCGAGGAGTCGATGGCGATTCCACCCGCTCGCGGGCGCCTCGACTGCTGGTGACTGGTAGCGTCCTTCAATCAGGAGGGCGAGTTCGCGTCGACGTCGTGCTCACGGATGCGGCATCCGGGAGGACGCTGCGAACGGCGGTGTTGATGCACGATTCCTCGGCGGTCATTCCGCTGGTCGACACGCTCTCCAACGAGATCGCATCGCTGGTGCGAATCGCGGCCGGCCGCGAAGTACGGTTCCGCAGCTGGAGCGCGAGTACACGGAATGCGACGGCGCGTGCACTCATCGAGCAGGCAAGCATCGAGGGAGACCGGGCGCACGAGCTGGAGCGCGGCGGCGAATTCCCCACGGCCGCGCGGGCGCTGGCCACCGCGGATTCGCTCCTTGGCGAGGCCGAAGCCATCGCGCCGGAGTGGCGAGCGGCGCTGGTCGCGCGAGCCCGGGTGTTGGGGGAGCGGGCCATGCTGTACCTGGCGCCGACGTTCCGCGACACGGCTCGGGCCGAGGCGTTGCTGGCGGAAGGCGTGATGGACGCGAAGCACGCCGTCGCACTCGATCGGAACGACGCCGCGGCGCTGGAAGCACTCGGGACGCTGTCCTACTGGGACTGGTTGATCGCGGCGGCTGCACCCGATTCAGCCGAGCGATTACTCGCGCAGGCCCGCGGGAACTTGCAGAAGGCGGTTGCCGCCGATCCGGATCGGGCTTCTGCATGGAGCCTCCTGAGCGCGGTGCGCTACGGTCAGGCGGACTTCCCCGGTGCGTATCTCGCTGCCGACCGGGCGTATCAGGCGGACGCCTACCTGGATGATGCCCAGGAGATCCTCAACCGGCTGTTCGTGACCGCCTATGAAATCGGCGATGATTCGGCGTCCAGGCACTGGTGCGAGGAGATCGGTCGTCGCTTCCCGCGAAGCTGGACGAGCGCGTACTGCAAGCTCAGCCTGCTCGCCTGGCATGCCGATCGGCGCGTTGATGGACGCGCGGTGCAGGAGGCGTGGCTGATCGCCGCCGCAGGCAGCCGGCCCGGGCCGATCGCTCGCGAGATGGAGCCACGGCTGCACATGCTCGTTGCGGCAGTGCTGGCAGGGGCCGGCTTGCGAGACAGTGCCGAGGCCGTGATCGAGCGAGCGCACAGCCACGCGGATCACGATCCGGAGCTGCTCCCCCTCGAAGCCGGCGTGCGAATTCCCCTCCGGCAACCGGACGTCGCGACCGATCTGCTCGCCCGGTACGTGCAGGGCAAGCCATCGCATCGGGCGGCGATCATCTGCACCCGGCGGTTCGACTCGCTCAGAGATCGCGCTCGGCGCCTCGCGTGGTTCCGGTCGTGCGGGACGCCGGGAGGAGCTACGGGATCGCCGGCCTCGGATGCGCCTGCGAGCTATCCGTCGCGGCCGATGGAAAGCAGTAGATCTGGCCATCGATGAGGTAGCAGATGTCGTCGTTCTCAGCGAGGCCGGTCGGACTGCTTCCGCAGCTCGCTGCTCCGACGAAGAAGGTGAGGCCAAGCACCAGGCTACCCAGCATTGCTCTCGCCGTGTGTGTGCCGACGTGCGTTCTCATTGGATGGCTCCGCCATTTGGTAGGGACGCCGCCCAAAATTGGAAGCGATGCGCGTTGGCGCATTGGCAATTTCTACCAATATCACACCGGTTGTGCGCGAGACCCGGCTCTGACTTTCCAAGGAGGAGGTGCCACCATGTATGCAGTCTTCAGAGAAACCACGTACCCTTCCGACATCTCGATCGCGGAGACCGCGCAGTTCCAGGAGTTCCAACGCGCGCATGCAGACCGTCCGGGGTACGTGGGCACCGTCGTGGCGCAGGTCGGCGGCGGCCGGTACCTGACGGTCACGCTGTGGGACACAGCCGAACACATGGATGCGGCGCGTGAATCCATCGGACCCATTGCCGCGCGGCTGCTGAATCCGATGATGACCACGCCGTCCGTTCTGCACGGCACCGGACCGGTCGTCGTCAACGATCTCGTTCCGGCATCTGGCGCGACCGATCAGCGCGCGGATATTTGAGTGTCGGCCGCTCCGGAGCCCGCGGCGCGGCAGTTCGAGCGAGCGCCGCAGCCCCGCTACCACCTCGAGATCCCGCGTGCCTCCCATCGACAGCACGTCTCCCCACCCCGCACTCCGCCCGCACGTCTCGCGCTACGTGCAGGTGGCGCTCGACGTCGCATCAGACGGCACCATGCGCCACCAGCTGAGCGCGCTCACCGGCTCGGTGGCCGCGGTGGTGTGGTCCGGCCAGGTGTGCATGGATGCCGCGAGCACGAAACACGTCGATGTCGATGTGCCCGACGCGAGCGACATCCACACGCGCGCCATCGCGATTCCCGCTCCGATTCCATCCTGCTGCTTCATCGGCCCGCTCACCCGGTGGCACGACAACGTGATCGTGGGCGCGCTGCAGTCGTTCTGCGTCCACTTCACGCCGCTGGGCGCGAACGCGCTCCTGCATCTGCGCGGCCGTGGATTTGCCGATCGCGCCGTCTCGTTCGCGGATCTCCTGGATGATGCACGGCGTTCGATGGACGTACGCTCCTGGGCGGACGAGGTCATGCACGCACGAAGCTTCGCCGAGCGCGTCGCGGCGACCGACCGATTCCTCCTACGCCGACTGCGCCGAGCCGCACCGCCCATTGATCTGCTGGCCGCAGTCGTCGCGCGTCTCACCTCGATGGGCGATGACGGGACCCGCGTGTCCGCGCTCGCATCCGAGCTCGCATGTAGCGAGCGCACGCTGCGTCGCCGATTCCGCGATGAGATGGGGCTCTCGGTGAAGCGCTTCGCGCGCATCACGCGCTTCCGCCGCGCGCACGCATTCCTGCAGCGCACCTCGCCTACGGAATGGGCCCGTGCGGTGCTGCGCTTCGGGTATGTGGACCAGGCGCATCTGATCCGCGACTACCGCGAGCTTGCCGGGACGACGCCGGCGCGGTTCAGCGCCGACGAGCGCTTTCTCGACTCCGCGCTCGCGTGGCGCGCGGCACAATGAGGCCGCGCGCAACGCGCCGAGCACGCTGCACGCGACACACTGAGCGCTCTGCGGGGAGCGCGCCGAGCATGGGAGACACCCGACCGAGCGCGAACGCCCGCCCCCTCACCCGTTGGCCGATTTCTACAAGACGCCCGGCATCGACCACCGCACGTTTCCCCGCCTGTCCATCGCCACGCCAACCGAGAAACAATCCATGCCCTCCATCGTGGTCGCGCCTCTGCTCGCCCTGGCGGCTGCACTCGCGCCGGGTCACCCCGATTCGACGCACCATCGCGTGTCGCCGCCAGTCGTCACCGTCATCGCGCACGACTTCGCCTTCTCGATCCCGTCGCCGAGCTCGGTGCCGGCGGGGCCCGTCACGCTCCGGCTGATCAATGAGGGGAAGGAGCTGCACATGATGGGGGTCGTATGGCTCGGCACGCACACGTTCCAGGAATTCGGCGCGGCGGTGCAGGGCGACAGTTCGTTTCCGGGCCCCTACGGAGTGGGCGGCCCCAACGCCGTGATGCCGGGTGATACTGCGTACGCCACGGTGATCCTCGCGCCCGGGCACGTGGCGCTCGCCTGCTGGGTGGAGGACGAAGACGGGAAGATGCACGTGAAGAAGGGGATGATGGCACCACTCGAGGTCGTGCCTGCCAGCGGTGGTATTGCGGCCGATCCCCAAGCAGACGTCGCGCTCACGCTCCGCAACTACGCCATCGACATTTCCCGCACGCCCGCGCGCGGCCACCGCACCTTTCGCGTCGAGAACCGCGGGCCCGCTGAGCACGACGTCCAACTCTTCCGGATGGAGCCGGGCGCGACGATGGCGGACATCGACGCGTGGTTCCATCATCCGCGAACGGGGAGCCCGCGCGCACGGCCGCTGGGCGGGATGGTGGGACTCGAGCCCGGGCACCATGGGTGGTTCACCGCCGACCTCGCGCCGGGCGACTACGTGTTGGTGTGCTGGATTCCGGACGACAAGGGCGTGCCGCACTACGCGGGGCACGGAATGGTGCGCGAGTTCACGGTGCAGTGAGCGGCAGGCGATTCCGACAACGACATCGCCGCACGGATGAAGGTGCCGGTGGGCTGAGCGAGACGGAGTAGCCGCCAATCGCCGCCTCGCTAGATTACCGGGCCTTCCCCTCGGGATTGAGGCGCGGTCTCCGTGGATGCTGTACTGGCCGACCGCTACACCATCGAGCGCGAGCTGGGACGCGGCGGGATGGCGACAGTCTACCTGGCCGAGGATCAGAAGCACGGCCGCAAGGTCGCGGTCAAGGTCCTCAAGCCCGCTGTCGCCGGTGCGCTCGGCGCCGAGCGATTCCTGCGCGAGGTGCGCGTCAACGCGCAGCTCGCGCACCCGCACATCGTGCCGCTCATCGATTCCGGCGCGGTGGGCGAGACGCTCTTCTGCGTCACGCCCTATGCCCCCGGCGGCTCGCTGCACGACCGGCTGCAACGCGAGCGACAGCTGCCGGTGAAGGACGCGCTCCGCATCGCGCGCGAGGTGGGCTCGGGGCTCGACTACGTGCATCGGAGCGGCTACGTCCACCGCGACGTGAAGCCCGCCAACATCCTCTTCGCCGACGGACACGCGGTGCTCGCGGACTTCGGCATCGTGCGCGTGGGCGACGGCACGGGCGCGGAGGCGATCACCGATGTTGGAATCGTGATCGGGACGCCCGAGTACATGAGCCCCGAGCAGGCGAGCGGCGATCGCGATCTCGACGCGGCGAGCGACATCTACGCGCTCGCGTGCGTGGTGTACGAGATGCTCGCCGGCACGCCGCCCTTCACCGGCGACAGCGCACGCGTCGTCATGGCGAAGCACGTGACGGAGACACCGCGTCCACTCCGCGCGCTGCGACCGGACGCACCGGCCACGATCGAGCGCGCACTCGCACAAGCGCTCGCCAAGGATCCGCGCCATCGCTACGCGACGGTCCCCGCGTTCCTCGATGCGCTCGAGACCGAGGGGCTCGAGGGCGAGCACTTCTTCGCGCCGACCACCCGCTCGATCGCGGTGCTCCCCTTCGTGAACGTGAGCTCCGATGCGGAGAACGAATTTCTGAGCGACGGGATCACGGACGAGCTCATCTCGGCGCTCGCGAAGGTGGAGGGACTCCGCGTCGCCGCGCGCACGTCGGTATTCGCGCTCAAGGGGAAGCCGCAGGACGTGCGCGCGATCGGGTCGCTCTTCGGCGTCTCCGAGGTGCTCGAGGGGACGGTGCGCCGCGCCGGCGACCGGCTGCGCATCACGGCGCAGCTCACGTCCACGCAGGACGGCCGACTGCTCTGGTCGCAGCGCTACGACCGCAAGCTCGTGGATGTATTCGCCATCCAGGACGAGCTCGCGCACACGATCGTCGACACGCTGCGCACCAACACGTTCGCCGCGCTCTCCGACCCCGTGCCCGCGCGCTACACGACGAACGTGAAGGCGTACGGCTTCTATCTGAAGGGGCGGTTCGCGTGGAACAAGCGGACGCAGGAGGGCGTGCGCGAAGCGATTCAGTTCTTCGAGCAGGCGATCGGCGAGGACAGGAACTACACGCTCGCATACGCGGGGCTCGCCGACTCGTACGCGCTGCACGTCGACTATCGCAGCGTCGCCGTGCAGGAGGGGCTCGAGCGCGCGAAGGCGTACGCGCGCAAGGCGATCGCGCTGGACGAGACGGTGGCCGAGGCGCACGCGTCGCTCGCGTGGGTGCTCTTCATCTACGATTGGGATTGGACCGGCGCCGATCGCGAGTTCCGTCGCGCGATCGAGCTCGATCCGCGCTACGCCTCGGCGCATCAGTGGTACGCGATGCTGCTCGCATCGCGCGGGCGGTTGGACGAGTCGACGGCAGCGGCGGATCGGGCGCTCGAGCTGGATCCGACGTCGGTATCGGGGCGGCGCTCCGCCGCGTGGGCGAACTACTACGCGCATCGCTACGAGCAGGCGCGGTATCACGCCGAGCGCGCCATCGCAATGAATCCGACCGCGGAGGAGAGCTATCGCGTGCTCGGACTCGCGCTCGTGCAGCAGCGCGAGATGGCGGAGGCCGAGCGTGTGCTGCGCGAGGGGGTGGAGCTGTCGGAGGACAGCGCGTATCCGCGATCGGTACTGGGCTACGCGCTCGCATGCGCCGGGAAGCGGAGCGCGGCGAAGGAGGTGCTCGGCACGCTCGAGCGCGAGGCGAAGCGGGGATACGTGTCGCCCGTGGCGTTCGCGACGGTGTACATCGGGCTCGGCGAGACGGAGCGCGCGCTGACATGGGCCGAGCGCGCGTACGAGGAGCGGCGCGGATGGCTCACGTACTTCAAGGTGAATCCAATGGTCGACCCGCTGCGTGGGGAGGCGCGGTTCGAGGCGCTCGTGCAGAGAATGAGGTTGTAGCGAGCGTGCGCGTCGGTCGCTGCGGCGTGCGTCGCATCGCGACGTCGCGCATCACGCGTCTCAATCGCTGCGAAGTGCGTCGACAGGATTCAGCCGCGCGGCCCGGCGCGCGGGGAGATACGTCGCGGCGAGCATTGCGACGCCGAGCGTGAACACGGCGACAATGACGGCGCGCATGTCGGTGAGCTGCACGCCGGTGAAGAGGGAGCGGAGCACGCGGAACGCGACGAACGCGCCGAGTGCGCCCACCGCACCGCCTATCGCCGCGAGGCGAAGGCCGTCGCGGATCACGGTGCGGAGGATGCCGCCGGGCGACGCGCCGAGTGCGGAGCGGACCGCCAGCTCCCGCGTGCGCTGCAGGACGGCTTGCGCCATCACACCGTAGAGGCCGACGGCGGCGAGGAGGAGCGCGATCACGCCGAACGTCCCGATCCATGCGCTCGCCGCGCGTTGCGGGCGAACCTCGTTGCTGAGCCGCTGGGTCAACGTCTCGGTGCCATGGACGTCGATGCTCGGGTCGACGTCGGCCACAATACGACGGAACGTGCTCGGGGGAATGGACGCATTTTCTCTCCCGCGCGCTACCAGCGAGAGATTGAAGTCGAGATGCTGTGCGAAGGGCACGTACATCGCGAGCGGCACATCGGTGAGTGACACGTTTCGTATGTCGCCGACGACGCCGATGACGCGAAGCGGCGAGCGCGGCCATTCATCGGATGTGGGCAGTGCGAGGAGCCGGCCGATTGCCTCCTGCCCGGGCCAGAGCATATCCGCCATTCGGCGGCTGACGATCACGACAGGCGCCGACTGCTCGTTGTCGCTCGTCGCGAACGTGCGCCCGCGCAACAGCGGAATCCGCATCACGTCGAAGAAGTCCGGAGACACCGTGACGTCGTTCACGCGGAATCCGCGCGCGCGATCGTCATCGGTCAGCGGGCCGGGTGGCGGCTCCTCCCCGCGGCGGAACACCGTGACCGTGCCCGACCACTGAAAGGGCGGGACGGTGTTCGTCAGCGCCACCGCTTCGATGTTCGGCTCCGACGTGGCGCGCGCCAGCACCGCGCGGTAGAACGCACGCTGCTGGGCCTTCTCGTGCAACACGGGTTGCACCTCGAACCACGCATCCGTGATGCCGCGAGGATCGATGCCGAATCGCGCATCGAGCACGCGCTGGAATGCGCTGAAGATGATCGCCGCGCCCGAGAGCAGCACGAGTGACGCGGCCACCTGCGCGCCGACCAGCGCGCGCTGACCGCCCGCCGAGTGGCCGCGCACGGCGCCGCCCCCGTCCTTGAGCACCGAGCCCGGCTGCAGGTGGAAGATCTGCAGCGCGGGGAGCAGCGACACGAGGATGGCCGTACACGCGCTCGATGCGATGGCGACCGCGAGGACGCGTGCGTCCATGCTGACGTCGACACCCGGCATCGGCGCAACGGTGTTCACGAGCGTCGCGGAGCTCACGAGCAGCTGCGCGATCGCGATGCCGAGCACACCCGCAGCCGCGGCGAGCACCACGCCTTCGACCACCACCTGGCGCACGAGCGCCGCACGCGAGGCACCGAGCGCGATGCGCGTGGCGAGCTCGCGCCGGCGCGCTGCGGAGCGCACGAGTGACAGGCTCGCCACGTTTCCGCAGGCGATGAGCAAGAGCAGTGTGACACTGAGCACGAGCAGCCGCGGCACACGGCTCATCGTCGCTCGCTCCTCGGCGTCCATTCCTGCGCGCGGGAGGACTTCGATGCTGCGCTTCCGATCTTCCTGGTAGGTTGCCGCGAGCCAGCGACCGATTGCACCGAGATCACGGCGCGCATCGTCGACGGTTCTTCCAGGCGCGAGGCGGCCGACCACGAACAGCAAATCCAGATGCCGGTCGTCGACGCGCATGTTGTAGGCGGCGAGCTCCGGCGCAGTCCCTCGACTGCTCACGACCGGGATCCACATCTCCATCGGGTACAGCGCCATGGCACCGCCGAAGCCCTTGGGCGCCACACCGATGATCGTGTATTGTCCGCCGCCGATCGCGAGCGTGGTGCCGATGATGCGCGCGTCGCCGCCGAAGTGCTGCTGCCACCAGTCGTAGCCGAGCACGACGACCTGATCGTCCAACGCACCGCGTGCGCCCGATGGCGCTGCGGCAAAGACGCGACCGACGACGGGATGGACACCGAGCACGGAGAAGAAGTTGTCGCTGACGAAGCCGACCATGGCCTGCGTCCTGGCGCCTGCGGTGTCGACGATCGCCATCGACGTTCCGTTGTACCCCGCGAGACCCGCGAGCGTGGTGGAGCGCTCGCGGAGGTCGCGATAGTCGGGGTAGCTCACGTTCCACGCCTCGCTCCGCCCCTGGACGCGCACGTCGACCGTGATGAGCCGATCGGACTCGGCCACCCCGGGAAGCGGCCGCAAGAGCGACCCCTTGATGACCGTGAACACCGCCGTCGCTCCACCGATCCCGAGCGCGAGTGTGGTGATCGAGATGACGACGAACGCCGGCGACCGGCGGAGCGAGCGCAGCGCGTAACGGAGCTCGCGCCCGAACGTCGTGACCCACGCCCCGACCCAGGCGTCCCGCGTCGACTCCTTCACCTGCTGCACGCCGCCCGTCTCGATGCGCGCCCTGCGCAGCGCGTCCTCGCCCGTCATCCCCGCTCGCTCGTACTCCTCGGCCAGGAGCGCGACGTACGCGCGGAGCTCGTCGTCGAGCTCGGCGTCGGCGTGCGTGCGATGGAGCAGATTGCGCCACAGACTCCGGAGTCTCGCAAGGATCGGCATCGTGCGATCGCCTCGCTTCAGGGTGGCTGCGCCCGATGGAGGTCAGCCAGGTGAACGCAGCCTGCGGGACTTGGTCAGGCCGATTCGAGCGCCGCGCGCATGGCGCCCGCCACGCGCGTCCACTCGTCGCTCTCCGCCTTGAGCTGCCGGCGCCCCGCCTTGGTGAGCTCGTAGTACTTCGCGCGCCGGTTGTTCTCCGACTCGCCCCACGATGCGGCGAGCCACCCCTTCTCCTCCAGGCGGTGCAGCGCGGGGAAGAGCGAGCCGGGTTTCGGATGGAAGGTGCCCTTGGTGATCTGCTCGATCCGCCGGGCGACGCCGAGCCCGTGCAACGGCTGCAGGCTCAGCGCCTTGAGGATGAGGAGGTCGAGCGTGCCTTGGAGCAGCGGGGTCTCGCGCGGCATGAGGTTCCTATCGAATGGCGATACGAGAGAATACCGTCGCTCGTATCGGATGTCAATAGGAGGTGATGGGTCGGCTCAGCCGCCGAGACCCAGCGCGTCCCCCAGAAACGCCATCGACAACGCCCACGACTCCCGCGCCGCGGCCGGCTCGTGCCGATGCGCGGTGAAGAATCCGTGGTTCGCGTTCGAGAACACGACGTTGACGAACTGCTTTCCCGCCGCGCTCACCGCGTCGGCGACCGCGCGCCGCTGCTCGGGTGGGATCCCTTTGTCCTGGCCGCCCCAGAAGAAGAGCTGTGGGCCGTGAAGCTGCGGCGCGCGGTCGAGCAGCCCCGGCGCAATGCTGCCGCCGTAGTACGAGATGCTGGCGGCGAGCGGGAGCGCGCTGTTGGCGAGGTACGCCGTGCGTCCACCCATGCAGAAGCCGACGGCCGCGATCTGCGTCGCGTTCACGTCCCGCTGCGCACGGAGCCACTCGAACGATGCGGTGACGTCGGCGATGAGCCCCTCGGTCGTCAGCGCGCGGATGTGGGGCATGACGGTGTCGAAGTCGTCGTAGCTTCCCTCGAAACCGACCGCCGTGCGGTGGAAGAGCTCCGGCGCGATCGCCACGAACCCCTGGCCGGCATAGCGGTCGGCAGCAGGGCGGCTCGATGCGTTCACACCGAATCCGTCCTGGAACACCATGATCGCCGGATGTGGACCCGCCCCCGAGGGGTGCGCCACGTAGGCGTTCATCTCCGTTCCATCGCTCACCTTCACCGTCACATACCCCGATCCGTTCGACATGCGTGGCTCCGTTCGTGAATGAGTGTGCCCGACGACGTCCTATCAGAATGAGGGCGCATCGATGCCGCAAGGTTCCAGGCGTGCGACATGGCGCTCGGTCGTGATTCGGCGTTATCCTACGCTCACCATGCGAATTCTCCCCCAACTCTTCGCCAACAACCGCGCCTGGGCCGCCGAGATGACTCGGCAGGACCCGGAGTTCTTCGAGCGACTCTCGCGCCAGCAGGCGCCGCAGTATCTCTGGATCGGCTGCGCGGACAGCCGCGTCCCCGCGAATCAGATCACGGGGCTGCTCCCCGGTGAGATGTTCGTGCACCGCAACATCGCCAACGTCGTCGTGCACACCGACCTCAACTGCCTCTCGGTGATGCAGTACGCGGTCGACGTGCTCCGCGTCGAGCACATCATCGTGTGCGGACACTATGGATGCGGCGGCGTGGGTGCCGCGCTCCGCGATGACACGCTGGGGTTGATCGACAACTGGCTCCGGCACGTGCAGGACGTACGCGGGAAGCATCGGGCCGAGCTCGAGATGCTCCCCACCGAGACGGATCGGCATCGTCGCCTGTGCGAGCTGAACGTCCTCGAGCAGGTGCTGAACGCGAGCCAGACCACCGTCGTGCGCGACGCGTGGGCGCGTGGCCAGACGCTCGCGGTGCACGGATGGATCTACGATCTGCAGGACGGACTGCTCCGCGACCTCGGCCTGTGCATCACGGGGGACGTGGAGCTCCGCGCGTGCTTCGAGGGAGCGCGGGCGGGCGGCGAACGCGTGAGCACACTCGACGCGACGCTCCCGTCCGTGACCTGAGCGCGTGGGTGCGGTCGGGGCGCCCGTGCACAATCGCACCATCCTCATCTCCGGCTCAGGGATCGCCGGACCGACGCTCGCCTACTGGCTTCGGCGTCGCGGCTTCACGCCGATCATCGTCGAGCGCGCGGGCGCGCCGCGCACCGGCGGCTACATGATCGACTTCTGGGGCGTGGGCTACGATGTGGCCGAGCGCATGGGGCTCCTCCCGGCGCTCAACGCGGATGGCTACCGGCTCGAGGCCGTGCGACTCGTCGACGCGACGGGCAACCGCATCGCACACATGGATGCGAAGGTCTTCCAGTCGGCCAGCAACGGCCGCTTCCTGAGCATCCTGCGCGGCGATCTCGCGCACCGCATCTACGAGTTGATCGATTCCGATGTCGAAACGATCTTCGCCGACAGCATCACGGCGCTCGATGAAGACGCGTCGGGCATCACGGTGACGTTCGAGCACGCCCCGCCCCGCCGCGTCGATCTGGTGATCGGCGCCGACGGGCTGCATTCAACCGTGCGCGCGCTCGCGTTCGGCGACGAGTCGCGCTTCCAACACGCCCTCGGCTACTCCACCGCCGCGTTCATCGCGAACGACTATCCGCATCGCGACGCAGGCGCGTACGTCAGCTACACCGTGCCCGGACGACAGGTCGCGCGCTACGCGCTGCGCGACGGCCGCTCGGCGTTCTTTTTCTTCTTCGCCGAACAGGAGCCGCTCGCGATCGCGGCGCACGACGAGACGGCGCAGCGGGCCGCGTTGCGCCAGCGCTTCCGCGGCGCGGGCTGGGAGTGCGACGAGATCCTCGACGCGCTGGAGCGCACGGATGATCTGTACTTCGATACGGTCGCGCAGATCCGCATGCCGTACTGGTCGCGCGGCCGCATCGCGTTGGTCGGCGACGCGGCCTACTGTCCCTCACTGCTCGCCGGTCAGGGCTCGGCGTTCGCGATGGCGGGCGCCTACGTGCTCGCACACGCGCTCGCCGAGGAGGGCGACGATCACGTCGTCGCGTTCGGCGAGTATCAGCGCCGGTTCAAGCCGTTCCTGGACGCCAAGCAGCGCGCGGCAACGCGGCTCGGATGGTGGTTCGCGCCGCAGAGCGCGCTGAGTCTCCGGCTCCGCAACATGGTGACGAACCTCATGCGCATGCCGATCCTCGCCGAGCGCGTGGCGGCGCGGTCGTTCGGGGATCGATTCGAGCTGCCGGCGTAGCGGGCGGCCGCGCTGGCGCGACGCACCGGATGTCGGCCATAATGGTGAGTAGCTGCGTGTCGTGCGACCGCGCGACCGCGTGCAGTACAAGCTGCCGGGAAGGCATTGACAACCCATTACGTCGGAGGACCCCATGAGGGCAGCCGTCGCTCGTACATGTCTGTCGTTGATCGTCGCGTGTGGTGTGAGTGTCGCATGCGGGAACCCGTCCGGTCCGGACGCGAAAGGGTACCTCGACGTCCAGGCCGTCGCGCCGAACCTGGAGCTTCAGAATCGCAGCGCGGCTCCGATATACACGCGCATCGTCGACTCCGAGTACGCGGCCCTCAGTCTCTGGATGCCGTGCACCGACCCCGCGAAGTGCACGGCGCTTCAGCCCGCCGAGCGCAGAGAGGTGCCATACATCAAGATCAAGGGCTACTCGCCCAGCAGTACGCGCGAGGTGATCGTGTACTGGTATCATCTCGTGCCCGACAGCACGAGCGACACGGGGTTCGCGCCCGACACCATCCGGTCGATGCGCATCGTGATCTGAACGCCTGGCTGGCGCGCGTTACGCTCGTGACGTAACGCGCCCTACCCCGCCGCGCCGATGTCCA
>DASSNR010000048.1:0-16240 GCA_035687925.1 Gemmatimonadaceae bacterium
TCGCCCACCTGCGGGCCGTTCCCGTGCACGACGCACAGATTCCACCCGTCGAGCGCAAGATCCACGACGGGCGAGAGGCTGTCGCGTGTGTGCCGGAACTGGTCGTGAATGGTCGATCGCTCACCCGCGGGCGAGAGGGCATTGCCGCCAAGGGCAATGACCGCGGTGCGGGAGGTCTTCTTTTCGATCGTCGTCATGGACAGGGCGCAAGCTATGTGGGGCTCCGGGGGCGGACAAGGCTACCGCGGGGGCTTGGCGAGCAGCACGCCGAGTGCGTCGTACGCGCGGCCGAAGGCAGCCCAGTCGCCGTGCTGCAGCGCGGTGCGCATGGCCGCATACAGCGACGCCACTCGCGCCCGGAAGTCGTGGATCGAGACACCGCCCGCCGTATCCGTGGCCGCGATGATGGGACCCGGCGGGCTCGTCGCATCGACCATCGTGCTCCCCGTCATCAGCGAATCGCTGCTCAGGATCGCGATGCGCGCGAGCGTCGGAGGCCCCTGCCCCTTCCACGCGTAGATGGGTTGCACGAAAGCGACGTCATCGCCGATCGGAATGGCGCGGATCTGGCCGCGGACACCGTGCGCATCGCGCGGGATGTTCGCCGTGCTGTCGAGCGCGTGACGGAGACCGTCGAGCACAGTGGGCCAGCGCACGGTCGTCGCCGTATCGATCGGCAACCAGTACGTGGCGCGCTGCGCGCCGCCGGTCGCCAAGAGGACGCCGGTGACATGCTCGTTGTCATCCAGCACGGGCGAGCCCCAGGCGATGCGTGTTACGCGACCCGGTAGCGCGAACACCGGCACATCCTCCGTGGCGAGCACCGTGTCCGCGCCCTGATTCCACGGGACCGACCCGCGATGCGGACGGAGTCCGCTGACGCCGATGCGCGCGATCACGGTCGCCTGCGTACGTGCCTCGTCGGCCGGCGGAGCGAGCTCTGCCGCTACCGCATGTGGGAGCTCTGCCCACGTGGTGAACAGCGACGGGAACGCGCGGATCCAGCTGCGCGCGATCGGACCGGGCGCGGAGTCGGCGACCAGCGCGACGCGTCCCGATTGCGCGTTCACCACGGCCATCGCGGCATGGTGCAGGTACGTGATGTCCTCGTCGTCCACCGACACGTGCTCGCTGAGCGGGAAGGTGCTGGAGATCGCATACAGATCGATCGTCCAGTAGAGCGTGTCGCCGACGACCACAGGGACCGTCGCACTCCCCTGCTCGAAGAACGGCGCGAGCGCAGCCACGCGGGCGCTGACGTCGCGATGCGCGACGATGCGCGGCAGCGGACCGGGCAACGTGCCGAAGAGGAGGCCGAAGTTCTGCAGCGCCCACGCGTGCGCCAGTCGCGAGATGCCGGACGTCAGGGCGGGCGCGGCAATGCGCGAGAAGGGATCGGCCACGAGGAGATAGCCGTCCGTCGAATCGGAGACGATCACGCCGTCGAGCTCGCGCGATCCCGACGTCGTGCCCGGTCCGGCGACCACGGGGTCCCCGTCCGGATCCGCGGTCCAGGCACGAACGCGCGTCATGCTCCACGGCTCGAGCGCGTCATTGACGACACCTGACATGATGGGGCGCTGCGGGAGCATGGCGACGAGGCCGTCGGCACTCGAGGTCCACCCGGTGCCCATCACGATTCCATCGCTGTGCAGTCGGGAGACGGATTGCGCGAGGGCGCCGGGATCCCACGCCGAGACCGCCGGTGCGGCGGCACGCAGCGACACGAATGTGAGTGAGCTGTCCGCGCGTCGGACGCGGTCGATCCCATACGCGCGTCGGGCGTACTCGGCCTGCATCTGCTGGTACGGAACGTCCAGCGTGTCCGGTCCGGGCGTGAGCGCCGAGCGACGGACCAGTGGCGGGACTACCTGCCGGAGTCCGATCCCCAGCACGAACAGCAGCGCGATTGCGCTGAACGCGACGCGCACCTGCCCCACCCAGCCGAACACGGCGACCACGAGTGCCGTGGCCAGCGCGAAGATCGACAACACCACACTCACCTGGATGCTGGCGTGCAGGTCCGTGTAGGTGAAGGTGCCGTTCGGCCCGCTCCCGGAGAGGAGCGCGGTGAGCGCGTCGAGTCGGTAGTTCCACGCGAACATGAGCAGAAGCACCGCCGCGAGGATGGCGAGGTGTCGTCGCACGTAGTGCGAGACATACAGCGATCCCCGCTTCCATTCGACACTCGGCGTGAGCGCGTAGAGGATGATCACGACCGTGGTCGTCACGAACACTGTCTTCAGCGCCCATCTGAACAGGGCGGACTCGAACGGCAGCCAATAGACGAAGTAGCCGATGTCGGTCGAGAAATAGGGGTCGAGGTCGCCGAAGGGGACGCCGGAGTGTGTGAGGAAGAGCGACATCCAGCTGTCGCGTCCGAGCGTGAGGAACGCGGCGAGCATCAGCGCCAGGAGCGCCGCGGCGCCCACGAGGTAGCGACCGGGGACTTCCTCGCCGATCTCGAGATTCGCTACGCGGCGCGGCAACACGAGCGAGACGACGCTGCGTCGCACGACGTAGAGGTTGACGAACGCGAACAGCGCGGCGATGAGCGCGGACAGCACGCGGAGCGCCAGCACCATGAGCGTCTCGACGCGCCAGAGCGAGGCCGCGCCGAGCGCATCGAACCAGCGATAGCCGACGTACACGGACGCCAGCGCCCGCCCGACGAGCAGCACGAGCGCGATGATGACCAGCGCGACGACCAGCCAGCGCCGCGCCCTCACGCTAGACCGTGACCCCTTGGGAGCGGAGCCATCCCTCGAACTCCTCGCGGATGGCGCGCAGCCGCTCGGGGGTTCGCGCCTCGAAGCGCATCACGAGCACCGGCTGCGTATTCGACGCGCGGAGCAGCCCCCAGCCATCGCCGAAGAGCACACGCGCGCCGTCGACATCCACCACCTCGTACTTCGTCTTGAAGTGCCGCACCGCGTTGTCGACCACCTGGAACTTGATCTCCTCCGGGACGTCCACGCGGAGCTCCGGCGTGGAGACGTACGTCGGGACATCGGCGAGCAGCTCGGAGACGCTCTTCCCGGAGTCCGCCACGATGCGCAGGAGGCGCGCGGCACCGTACAGCGCATCGTCGTGCCCGTAGAAACCCTCGCTGAAGAACATGTGCCCCGACATCTCGCCGGCGATTGGCGCATGCAGCTCGCGCATCTTGTCCTTGATGAGCGAGTGCCCCGTCTTCCACATGACGGGCTTGCCGCCGGCGCGCGTGATCGCCTCTGGCAGCGCCTGCGAGCACTTCACATCGAAGATGATCGACTGCCCCTTCCCCGTCCGCGCGAGCACATCGCGCGCATACAGGATGAGCAGGTAGTCGCCCCAAATGATGGTCCCGTGCTCGTCGATCACGCCGAGACGATCCGCGTCACCATCGAACGCGATGCCGATGTCGGCGTGCGTCTTCGTTACCGTGGCGATGATGTCGTGCAGGTTCTCGACGACGGTCGGATCGGGGTGGTGATTGGGGAAGGTGCCGTCGCTCTCGCAGTACAGATTGGTGAGCGTGGCGCCGAGCAGCCGAAAGAGCTCCGGCGCTACGAGCGACCCCACCCCATTGCCGCAGTCCATGACGACATCGAGCGGCCGGGACAGGCGGCCCACTCGATCGACGATGTCCTGCGTGTAGCGGCCGAGCACCGCCTCGTCGTGCACCGTTCCCGTACCGCGCGTGAACGTGCCTCGGCGGATGATGTCGTACAGCGCCTGGATCTCCTCGCCGTGCAGCGAGGTGGTGCCGATCGAGAGCTTGAATCCGTTGTACTCGGGCGGATTGTGCGAGCCGGTGATCTGGATGCCGCCCGCCACCGGGAGATGGTGGAGCGACCAGTACAGCACGGGTGTCGGCACGACGCCGATGTCGATGACGTCCGCTCCGGACTCGGTGAGCCCAGCCATCAGCGCGTTGCGCAGCATCGGCCCACTCGGCCGATTGTCGCGACCGACGGCAACCGGGCCCGTCCGGCCGTGGCTGCTCAGGTACGTCGCGTACGCGCAGCCGATGGCACGCGCCGCTTCCTCCGTGAGATCCTTCCCGACGATCCCGCGGATGTCGTACTGCCGGAAGATGCCTTGACTGATGCTCATACGCTCCTCAAAACGGCGCGAGGCCGCTCAGGCGGCCTCGCGCGATTACTGTCCGGGCGCGACCGCCACTGGCGGACTCGCGGGGGGCTGTTTGGCCATGGCAACTGGCGTGCTCGCGCTCGTGACGGCAACGAGCTGGCCGGGGAAGATCCCGAAGAAGAGCAGGATCACGGCCGAGGCCGCAATCACGATCCGCGTGAGCGCTGGCGTCCGCAGCGGGCTCGCCGCACCGGCCGCGCGCGGGCGCATGAACATCACCATCACGACGGCGAGATAATAGCCCGCGGAGATGACGCTCGTCAGCACGAGGAGCACGGCGAGGCGCGTCTGCGGCGCGGGCGCCTGCAGCGCCGCCTGCAGCACGTACCACTTCGCGAAGAAGCCCATCCCACCGAAGATCGGGAAGCCGAGCAGCGCGAGCATGAATACCGCCATGGCGACGGCGAGGCCGGGGCGCACCGTCCAGAGTCCCGCGTAGTCCTGGAGATCCTGATTGCGCTCCCCCGCCTGCCCCAGCGCGATGACGACGGCGAAGGCGCCCATGGTCGCGAGCGTGTAGGAGAGCAGATAGAACAGGAACGCGGACGCGCCCAGCGTCGCACGGTCGATGGTCGAGACGAGCGCGACGAGAATGTACCCCGCGTGCGCGATGCTCGAGTACGCGAGCAGCCGCTTCATGTTCTTCTGCACGAGGGCGATTACGTTGCCGCCGACCATCGTGACGACGGCGAGCCACCAGAGCGCCGTGTGCCACGCGGCGGCGGCGTTCGGGAATGCCTCCATCCACACCCGGAAGAACGCGGCGAACGCCGCCGCCTTCACGGCCGCCGCCATGTAGGCGGAGACCGGCGTCGGTGCGCCCTCGTACACGTCCGGCGTCCACATGTGGAACGGCACGGCCGCCACCTTGAAGCCGAACCCGACGACGAGCAGCGCGATCCCCACGATGAGCATCGGGCTCACGCCTGACGCACTGATGTGCGAGCCGATCGACGAGAGGTTCGTCGAGCCCGTGGCACCGTAGACGAGCGCGATGCCATACAGCAGGAACCCCGTCGAGAATGCCCCGAGCAGGAAGTACTTGAGCGCGGCCTCGGCGGCGCGATCCGAGCGGCGGTTGAGCCCCGCGAGCACGTACACCGAGATCGACATCAGCTCGATGCCGAGGAAGACCATCATGAGATCGCGTGCCGCCGCGAGGATCATCATCCCCGAGGTCGAGAGGAGCAGCAGCACGTACCCCTCGCCGAGCACGATCCCCTCGCGCCGGTTGTAGTCCATCGAGAGCGCGATGGCGATGATCGTGGCGAGGAGGACGAGAATGTCGACGGCCCAGCGGAAGTTGTCGACCGCGATGATCCCCGATGTCGCCGTGGCGTGCTTCGCCACCATGACGAAGACGGCGGCCATCCCGAGGAGGCAGACGAGGATGGCGCCGATCCCCACGTTCCGCTGGTGCGCGTCGCTCTCGCGTGTCCATACCGCGAAGAGGAGCAGCACCATCGCGCCGACCATCACGACGAGATCGGGGATGAGCGCCGCCGCGAGCTGCGTGGAATTGGAGAGATCGAAGTGCATTTATCGTCCCTCGCCCAGCAGATTCGCCTGTCGCACGCGCAGGCCCGTCGCGCCCTGCTCGACCGTCGTCACGAAGTGCTGTGCCGAGCTCTCCATGCGGCGGAGGATGGGGGCCGGGTAGATACCGATCCAGAGGATCGCCGCCGTCATCGCGCCCATGATCAGGAGCTCGCGCCGGTTGAGGTCGGTAATATGCTCGTTCTCCTTCTTGTCGAGCGGATTGTAGATGAGTCGTTGCACCGCCCAGAGCAGATACGCGGCGGCGAAGATGACGACCGTCGTGGAGATGAGCGCCATGTACGGGTGCGTCACGAAGGACCCGATCAGCACCAGGAACTCGCCAACGAAGCCGTTGGTCCCCGGCAACCCGATGCTGCTCAGCGACACGAGCGTGAGCAGCGCCGCCCACATGGGAACTGTTCTCGCAATACCGCCATACGCGTTCAGCAGCCGCGTATGCCGGCGCTCGTAGATCATTCCAATGAGGAGGAACAGCGCGCCGGTCGAGATGCCGTGATTGATCATCACCATGAGCGCGCCCTGCACGCTCTGCAACGTGAGCGCGAAGATGCCGAGGATCACGAAGCCCAGGTGGCTCACCGACGAGTACGCGACCAGCTTCTTGAAGTCGGGCTGCACCATGGCGACGAGCGCGCCGTAGATGATGCCGATCACCGCGAGGACGATGATCGTCGCCCGGACCACGGAATTCATCCCCGCCGTCGGGAAGAACGGCAGCGCGAAGCGCAGGAAGCCGTACGTCCCCATCTTGAGCATGATACTCGCGAGGATGACGGAGCCCGCGGTCGGCGCCTCGGTGTGCGCGTCCGGCAGCCAGGTGTGGAACGGGAAGATCGGCACCTTGACCGCGAACGCGAGGAAGAACGCACCGAAGAGCCACAGCGCCGCCTGGTGGCTGAACGCCGCGTACTTGATCACGTCATCGTACGCGAACGTGTAGTGCCCCGCCGCGTGGCTCGTCACCGTCCACAGATAGATGATCGCCACCAGCATGAGCAGCGATCCGAGGAACGTATAGATGAAGAACTTGATGCTCGCGTAGACGCGCCGTTCGCCGCCCCACACCCCGATGATGAAGTACATCGGGATGAGCATCACTTCCCACATCGCATAGAAGAACAGCAGATCGAGCGCGACGAAGACGCCGATCATGCCGGTGGTCAGCACGAGCATCAGCGCGTAGTAGCTGCGGAGCTTCGTGCGGATGCCCGACCAGCTCCCCAGCACCGCGAGCGGCATGATGAACGTGGTGAGGAGCACCATGAAGAGCGAGATCCCGTCGATGCCGACGGCGAAGTGCGCACCCCACGGGCCGATCCACGTCGTATCGATGCTCGCCTGCCACCGCGCGCCGGCGGGATCGTACGACCACCAGAGCCCGAGCGAGACGATGAACTCGACGAGGAAGGTGATGAACGCGATCCAGCGCGACGAGCCGCCGACGAGCGCCTCCTCCCCCGTGCCGTCGCCCGACACGCCGCCGCGCTGGCTCGAGGAGACGAAGCTCGACAGCCAGATCACCAGCGCCCCGGCGAGCGGGATGATGAGCAGCGCCGGGAGAATCCACCCGTTGTAGTCGATCGAGATCAGAAAGTCGCGCATGAGCTATCGGAGGGTGAAGACGCCAAGCACCGCGAGCACGCCGATGACGATCGCCCAGGCGTACGTGCCGACCTGCCCCGACTGGATCTGCGAGCCCACCCAGGCGAAGCCTTTCATGAACCAGGCGGAGCCGTTGACGAAGAGTCCGTCGATGATCCCGCTGTCGATCACGCGCCAGAGAATGTTGCGCGAGCCTTCGACGACCGGTGTGACGATCCCCGCCTCGACCGCCTCGTCCACGTAGTACTTGTTGGCGAGCAGCGCGCCGACTCCGGTGTCCGGTGCGGCCTCCGCTTTCGGCACCAGCTTCGCCGGCTTGAGCAGGACGACCGCGAGCACGATACCGGCGATCGCGATCAGCACGGCGAGCCCGACGAGCATGTATTCCGTGCTCGGTGCGACTTCAGGCGCCACGCCGTTCGTGACACGCAGCGATGCGGCACCGATCACCGGCTCGAGCCAGTGATCGAGGAGGCCGACCGGTCCGATCGCGCTCGCGAACTCGGGGATGTTGATCCACCCGCCGACGAGGCTGAGTGCGCCGAGGATGATGAGCGGCCAGAGCATCACCGGTGAGGTTTCGTGCAGATGCTCCTGCGCCTTCGCCCCCGTGCGGTTCGGCCCGTGGAAGGTGTAGAGCATGAGCCGCGTCATGTAGATCGCGGTGAGGAACGCGCCCGCGAGGCCGATCACGTACACGGCGTAGAGCAGCGCGCTACCCGGGATCCCGAGCCAGTGTGCACTGGCGAGCGTCGACTCGTGCGCGCGCGCGAACACCGAGCCCAGGATCTCGTCCTTGGAGAAGAATCCAGAGAATGGCGGGATCCCCGAGATGGCGAGCGTCGCGATCCACATGAGGACCCACGTCACGGGCATGAACTTCTTGAGTCCGCCCATGTTGCGCATGTCCTGCGCGTCCGCGTGGCTCCCCGTGTGGTGATACGCCTCGTGCATCGCGTGAATCACCGCGCCGGAGCCGAGGAACAGGAGCGCCTTGAAGAAGGCGTGCGTCATGAGGTGGAACATCCCTGACACGTACGCCCCCACGCCCACGGCCACGAACATGTAGCCCAGCTGCGAGATCGTGGAGTAGGCGAGCACCTTCTTGATGTCCCACTGCTTGAGCCCGATCGTCGCCGCGAAGAACGCGGTCACGACGCCGATCACCGCGACCGTGAGCTCGGCCGTCGGCGCGAGCGAGAAGAGGAACGAGCTGCGCGCGATCAGATAGACGCCGGCCGTCACCATCGTGGCCGCGTGAATGAGCGCGGACACGGGCGTCGGACCGGCCATCGCGTCCGGCAGCCAGATGTACAGCGGGATCTGCGCGCTCTTCCCCGTGCAGCCGAGCAGGAAGAAGAGACAGATCGCCGTCACGACCACGCCGCCCATATGGAACACGCTGGCCTGCGCCGCGACGCCGGTGAAGTCGAGCGTCCCGATGTTCGCCCAGATCAGGAACATCGCGATCAGGAAGCCGACGTCACCCACGCGGTTGACGATGAACGCCTTCTTCCCCGCGTCCGCGTTCGCCTTGTCGCTGAACCAGAAGCCGATGAGCAGATACGATGCGAGCCCCACGCCCTCCCAGCCGACGAACATCACCGGGTAGCTCGCGCCGAGCACGAGCACGAGCATGAGCGCGACGAACAGATTCAGGTACGCGAAGTAGCGCGGGTACCCGGGGTCGTCGCGCATGTAGCCGACGCTGAAGATGTGAATCAGCGAGCCGACGCCGGTGATGATGAGCACCATCATCATCGAGAGCTGATCGAGCTGGAATGCCCAGTCGATGCGCAGATCGCCGACCGGCATCCATGCGAAGAACCGCTTCACGAACGGCTCGTGCATCGACGCACCCGCGTTCAGCATCGCGATGAACATCCAGAGCGCGAGGCCGAACGAGAGGATCACGACGAGCGGGCCGACGACGGTCGACACTGCCGCGTACGTGTGTCGCGCCGTCAGGTGGCTGTCGCTCCCCGTGGGCATCGCGTGCTCGGCCCGCTGCGCGGCGTGCGCTTCGGCCACGTCGGCATCGTGCGCCGCCGATGTGTGGTGCGATGTGTACGGATCGCTCGGGCCCGCATGATACGCAGAGAAGAGCGACAACAGCCCGTTCACCACGAATCCGACGAGCGGGAGAATCGGCAGCAGCCAGACGTACTCGGCGATCGTCCCGCTGAGCGGGTGCGCCCCCGCGGCGGAGGCAAGCGGCTGGAGGAGCATCACCCTTTCAGGATGTTGATGTTCTGGAGATCGACGGTCTGCTGGTGGCGGAAGATCGAGATGATGATCGCGAGTCCCACCGCTGCTTCCGCCGCCGCGACCGTCATCACGAAGATGACGAACACCTGCCCCGTCATCCCGTACAGCCGCGAGAGCGCGACGAACGACAGGTTGACGGCGTTGAGCATCAGCTCGACGCACATGAACACGATGATGGCGTTGCGCCGCGTGAGGACGCCGACGACGCCGATCGTGAAGAGCACCGCCGAGAAGAACAGCGATTCCACAATCATGTCAGACTCTGCGCTTCGCGAGGACCACCGCGCCAACGATCGCCGCGAGCAGGAGCACGCTGGTGATCTCGAACGCGAGGAGGTATTGCGTGAACAGGGGCGCCGCGATCGGGTTCACGACGTTCGTGTGCACCGGCGGCGCCGGAATCAGGTCGGGCAGCTCCTGGCGTACCACGACCAGCAGCTCGGCCAGCAGCGCCAGCCCCGCCGCGCCCGCGAGCAGTCGCGCGCCGAGTCCCTTGATGTCCGCGATCTCCGACGGATGCCCGAGATTGAGCAGCATGACGACGAACAGGAACACCACCATGATCGCGCCGGCGTACACCAGGATCTGGATGATCCCGATGAACTGCGCGTCGAGCATGATGTAGAGCACCGCGAGGGAGAACATGGTGTTCACCAGCCACAGCGCGGCGGCCACGGGGCTCTTCCGGGTCACGAAGGCCACCGCCGACGCGATGGCTACGAGCCCGAAGAGGTAGAAGAAAAATGCGTAGAAGTTCACTCGCCCTTGGGGTCAGCAGGGTCCCACAGCTCGGACACGGGATGTGTCTGCGCCGTCAGCCGCTCGAGGTCGTAGACGAAGCCGGCGCGGCTGTACTCGGCATTCTCATAGTGCCGCCCCACGTGGATCGCCTCTTCCGGACACACCTCCTGGCAGTAGCCGCAGAAGATGCAGCGGAACTCATCGATCTCGTAGATGAGCGGGTACCGGTTCCCCTCTTCATCCTCGCCCGGCACCAGCTTGATGCAGTTCGCCGGGCAGATCTGCGGGCACAGCCCGCACGCCACGCACTTCGCCTTCCCGTTCTCGTCCGTCAACATCCGATGCGTCCCGCGCCACCGCGGTGAGATCGGATACTTCACGTCCGGATACTGCACCGTCACCTTGTGCGGGTTGGTGAGGTGCTTGAACGTCAACGCCATCCCCTTGAGCATGGCGCGCACGTAGCTCACCTGCTCGATGGGACGGTCCAGCACTTTCACGGCAATCGCCATATCAATCGCCCTCGCTGGGCGCGAGCGCGGACTGCACGCTCATGGCGCGCAGCCTGCGCAGTTCTTGCGAAGAGATGCGTGAGTACGCCGGACTCACGATGCGCCCGCGATCGAGGATCACGAACACCAGAATCGCGAGCACGATGTTGAGCACGCCGAGGATCGCGAGGTACGCGGCACTACCGCGCGCAATGCCGGCGGCGTCGAGCCCCAGCAGCGCGGCCGCCATCACCACGATGTAGCCGAGCCCCAGCGGGAGCAGGACCTTCCACCCGAGCGACATGAGCTGGTCGTAGCGGAAGCGTGGCAGCGTCCAGCGGATCCACATGTAGAGGAACAGGAAGAACACGACCTTCGCGAGGAACACGATGAGCGTCAGGATCGTCTTCCACCCCGTATGCGGGAGCACGTTGTCCCACTGCGTGAAGGGACTGTCCCACCCGCCGAAGAACAACGTAACCATGAGCCCGCTCGCCGTCACCATATTCGAGTACTCGGCGATGAAGAACATCGAGAACTTCATCGCGCTGTACTCGGTGTGGTAGCCGGCGATCAGCTCCGACTCGGCCTCGGGGAGGTCGAACGGCAGGCGGTTCGTCTCGGCGAACGCCGCCACGAGGAAGATGAAGAAGCCGAGCAGCACGGTGATCACGTTCCACCCCATCGCCTGCTGCTGGCTCACGATCGCACTCAGCGAGACGTTCCCCGCGATCAGCAGCACGGCGACGGCCGCCAACCCCATCGCGACTTCGTACGACACCATCTGCGCGCTCGAGCGAAGCCCGCCGAGCAGCGAGTACTTGTTGTTCGACGCCCACCCCGCGAGCACGATCCCGTACACGCCGAGCGACGCAATCGCGAGGATGTACAGGAAGCCGATCGGTGCATCGGCAATGACCATCGGGACGAGCCCCTTGGGCGAATCCCACGGCGCAGCGAACGGGATCACGGCGAAGGTGATCAGCGCCGGGATGAAGGAAAGCATCGGTGCCAGGATGAACAGCGGCTTGTACGCTGCTTCCGGGTACGTCTCCTCCTTCATGATGTTCTTCAGGCCGTCGGCTGCGGGCTGCAGCAGCCCGCCCGGCCCCACGCGATTCGGTCCGAGCCGGTCCTGAATCCACGCCGAGATCTTGCGCTCGGCGAGCGTGAGCATGGCGACGCCCACCATGATCACCGTGAAGACCGCGAGGATCTTGATGATCGTGAAGAGGAACCACCAGCCGAGCGGCGGCTCATCGCCGCGCGCGGCCGGGAATTGCAGCAGAGCGAGCGACAGCGATGCGGCGATGTTCACCGCGCCACCTCCGCCGCTTCCGCGGCGCCGGAAAGCATCTGTCCCTTGAGGCCGAGCGTTTCGTACGACATGCCCGCGAGCTCGGGGCGTGCATCGGCCATAGCCGCGAATACTTCACTCGACTGGTAAAAATTGGCGCGCTCGCCGAGCACGATCAGCAGATCGGCCACAGCCCACCACGCCGGCCGCGCCATCCCTGGAGGCGCCTTCGCCTGCATGTAGCGCTGTACACGCCCACGCAGGTTGGTGAACGTCCCCTCCTCCTCCGCCATGTTCGTGGTCGGCAGGACCACTGCTGCGTTGCGCGCGATCTCGGGAAGCACGGTGCCGATCACGATCACGGCGCTCGCTTTCGCCAACGCGCTCGCGTCGATGCCGTGCAGGTCGTCGTCCGCAACGACGAGCACATCACCCTGCTTGAGCCCGTCGAGCGGCGTATCCGACCGGGTAAAGCCGAAGAGCTCCGCACCACGCCCGTTGGGCGCGCGATCGGCGCGGAGCGCCAGATCCGGCACGCCGGGGAGCGGCGCCTCGGCGCCACGCTCCACCCGGAATGCGCCGGCGCCACCGCTCCGCTCCACGAGGCGCGACAGCATGTACAGCGACTCGTTGGAGAGCTGCGGGCTGACGAGCGCGAACACGCGCTTGCCATTCAGCAGGTGGCCGGTCGCGTGCACGGCGTGATCCCAGTCAGTCGCAGCAAGCTTCCCGTCGTGACGAACGAGCGGCGCTTCGATACGGTCGGTGCGGTTGAACCACCGGTAGTCGAGCCGCCCGTGATCGCACAGGAAGTACCGGTTCACATCCTCATTGGGGCGCGGACGCTGGCGCACGACCTGATTGTCGCGCGTCTCGATCGTCATGTTGCACCCCTGTGAGCAGCCGGGGCAGATCGACGGCGTGCGATCGAGCTCCCAGGAGCGCGCCTTGTTCAGGAAGTCCTTGGAGAGGAGCGCACCCACCGGACAGAGATCGATCACGTTCCCCGCCCACGCGTGTGTCAGATCCTTCCCCTCGAACTTCCCAACCACCGCGCGGTCGCCGCGCTCGCTCACGTTGAGCACGGTGTCCTGCGCCACTTCGTCCATGAACCGCACGCACCGCGTGCACAGGATGCACCGGTTCGTGACATACAGGACGTCGCCGCCGAAATCCTCGACTGGATTGAACCGCTTGGGATCCTCCAGCCGTCCCTGCGCGCGACCTTCGCGGTAGGTGTAGTCCTGCAGCTCGCACTCGCCCGACTTGTCGCAGATTGGACAGTCGAGCGGATGGTTGATGAGCAGGAACTCCAGCACACCCTTGCGGGCTTCGAGCGCGCGTTCCGTGAAGACGTGCACGACCTGCCCCTCCGCGACCGCCGTGGCGCACGCAGGAGCGAGCTTGGGCATCTTCTCCACTTCCACCTGACACATCCGGCAGTTGCCGGCGATGCTGAGCGCCGGGTGGTAGCAGTAGTGCGGAACCAGAACGCCGGCCGCCTTCGCGGCCTCGAGGATCGACGTCCCCGCGGGGACCGAAACCTGGCGTCCTTCGATCGTGAGCGTGACGAGAGGTGTGTCTGCCATTTATGCTGCCACGGCGGTGCGCATGGGGCACCGCTTGCCGGTGATGTGTGCCTCGAACTCGTCGCGGAACTTCTGGATGCCGGAGACGACCGGTGCAGCGCACGAGTCGCTCAGTACGCAGATCGTCTTGCCGGTCATGTTCTCCGAGAGCTCGAGGAGCGTGTCGAGGTCCTGCATCGTGCCGCTCCCCGCCTCGATTCGCTCCATGATCCTGGTGACCCACGCCGTCCCTTCGCGGCACTGCGTGCACTGCGCACAGCTCTCGTGCGCATAGAAGCGTGTGAGCCGTGCGATGACTTTGATCATGCACTGCGAGTCGTCCAGCACGATCACGCCGCCGGAGCCGAGCATCGAGCCCTGCGCGATAAACCCCTCGTAGTCCATGAGCGTGGCCTCGGCTTCGGCCATCGTCTGGATCGGCACCGAGGAGCCGCCGGGGATCACCGCCTTGAACTTGCGACCCGGGAGCGGGCCACCGCACACGTCGTACAGGAAGTCCTTGAACGGGAAGCCGAGCACGACCTCGTAGTTGCCGGGCTTCGCGATGTTGCCGCACACCGAGAAGAGCTTGGTGCCCGCGCTCTTCGGGTTCGAGAGCGACATCGACTTGTACCACGCCGCGCCGCGATTCAGAATGTGCGGCACCGCGGCCAGCGTCTCCACGTTGTTGATCGTCGTGGGCTTGCCGAAGAGGCCGGCGACTGCCGGGAAGGGCGGCTTGATGCGCGGGTTGCCGCGCTTCCCCTCGAGCGAGTTCATCAGCGCAGTCTCTTCACCGCAGATGTACGCGCCCGCGCCCTTGTGGACGTGCACGTCGACGCGCTTGCCGCTGCCCATCGCGTTCTCGCCGAGAATCCCGGCCGCGTAGGCGTCGCGCACCGCCTTGTCCATCACGCGGAGCGGCTCGGTGAACTCGCCGCGAATGTAGATGTACGCGGTCTCCGCACCGATTGCGTACGCACCGATCGCGCACCCTTCGATGAGGGCGTGCGGCGTCCACCGCATGATCTCGCGGTCCTTGAACGTCCCGGGCTCCGATTCGTCGGCGTTGCAGCACAGGTAGTGCGGCTTGCCGTCGCCGGGCTTCATGAACGACCACTTGATCCCGGTCGGGAAGCCGGCGCCGCCGCGACCGCGAAGCCCCGACTCCTTCACGATGTTCACGATCTCGGCTGGCTCCATGCGAAGCGCTGTCTCGAGCGCCTGGTAGCCGCCGCGCGTGCGCCACCCCTCGACCGTGCGTGCTTCGGCGTCGCCGAAGTACTGGGAGAGGACCGGCGTTTCTTTCGGACTGGACGGATGCGGGAAGCCCATCAGCGCAACCCCTTGAGGATCTCCGGCACTTTGGCCGGCGTCACGGACTCGACGAACTCTTCGTTGATCATCACCGGCGTCGCGAAGCCGCACGCCCCCAGGCATTCGACCTCGATCACCGTGTACTTGCCATCGCCCGACGTCACACCCAGGTCGCCGCATCCGGTGTGCTTCAGGAATGCATCGCGAACGCCCTCGGCGCCGCACACACCGCACGGCGACGTCGTGCACACCTGGATGAAGTATTTCCCGACCGGGTGCTGGTGGTACATCGTGTAGAACGTGACCACGCCCTTCACGTAGGCCGGCGTGAGCGACAGCGCCTGCGCGGTTTCCGCGATCGAGGACTCGCTCACCCACCCTCGCTCGCGCTGCACGATCCAGAGCGCGGGCAGGAGCGCCGCCATCTTCGTCGGGTAGCGGGTGAGGATCTCATCGAGCTCCGCGCGCGCGGCTCCGGTGAACACCGGCTCGTAATTCTCCTCGTGCCCGTGCCCCTCGTCGCCGTGCGGCGCGCTCGACGGCGCGTTGACGCCGCCCATTTCATCAACCTTCATCGGTCGGTCTCACTGTTGTCGCGGAGTGCATTCGGCCGGGTCGTGAACGTCACCGGTCGATCTCACCGTTGTCGCAGGTCGTGCTCGCCCGATTCGCGTCGCTCATCGGTCGATCTCGCCCATGACGATGTCGATGCTGGCGTTGATGGCGATGACGTCGGAGAGCAGCGAGCCTTCGACCATCTTCGGAATCGCCGACAGATTCACGAACGACGGCGGGCGGATGCGCCAGCGCACCGGCTTCGCCGTACCGTCCGAGACGAAGTAGTATCCCTTCTCTCCCTTCGGGCTCTCGACCGGCACGTAGCACTCGCCGATCGGCGGCCGCGGTCCCTCCATCACCTGCTTGAAGTGATGGATCATCGACTCCATGTCGCTCATCGCCTTCGACTTGGGCGGGAGAATCACGCGATGGTCGGAGGTGTTGAGCGGCCCATCCGGCAGACGGTCGGCGGCCTGCTGAAGGATGCGCACCGACTGTCGCAGCTCCTCCATGCGTACGAGGTAGCGGTCGTACACATCGCCGTTCGTGCCGATGGGGACCTCGAAGTCGTACGTCTCGTAGTCGAGATACGGGAAGTCCTTGCGGACATCGTACGCTACGCCGGACGCACGAAGCATGGGACCCGACAGCCCGTAATTGACGGCCTCCTCCGGACTCAGCGCGCCCAGGCCGATCGTCCG
>DASSNR010000050.1:0-2099 GCA_035687925.1 Gemmatimonadaceae bacterium
TCGATGAGCGCGCAGAGCGTCGTCGACTTGCCCGAACCCGTCGGCCCCGTGACGAGCACCAGCCCCTTCGTCAGATAACAGAGGCGCTGGACCTCGGGTGAGATCCCCATCTGTTCGACCGTCACCACCTGCGCCGGGATCTGCCGGAACACGGCGGCGACGCCGTTGCGGTCCTTCAGGGCGTTGGCGCGGAAGCGCGCGCACCCCGGGATCTCGTGCGCGTAATCGGTGTCGTTACTCTCCGCGAACTCGAGGCGGTTCCGCTCCGGCATGATCGCGCGGAGCATCGTCGAGAGCGTGGCATCATCGAGCACCGGGAAGCCCTCGAGCCGCACCATCTCGCCGTGATGGCGGAGAATCGGCGGCTCGCCGCAGCGGAGGTGCAGATCGGACGCGCCGCGCTCGACGAGTTGCCGGAGCAGTGTGTCGATCTTCGTGCGCGCTTCCTCGATCCCCTCGAACGCGGGAATGGCGTCGAGCTGGATCCCCGACATCCCCGCGGTGTTCGTCGCCGCGGGCTTCGCGGGCACGGCGCTGGGCGCGGCAGCTGTGGGCGTCGCGGGCGCGGTGATGGACGCGGCGGGTGTCGGTCTCGCCGACGGCGCCGAGGGTGTGGGCCTGGCGGCGGACGCCATGGCAGCGCCGCTCTGGGCCCCGTTGCCGCGCGCCGGCGTCGGCGCCAGACCAGCGCGCGCTGGCGTGGGCATGCCGTTCGACACCGGCGTCGCTCGCCGGGGTTCGGCGTTAGGGTCGATGGCGATCCGCACCCGCCACCGGCCGGCGTCCACGAGCGCCTGCACGCCGAAGTCGCCGTCGGCGGACGCGTAGCGGAACGTCGCCGGTCTCCCTTCATCGAGCGAACGCGCCGACTCCGGTGGCGCGATCTCCTTGAGCAGCCCGAGGACCTGGGGCGCGGTGAGCGCGGACTTGGTGACCGGGCGGGGCCCCGAGCTCATCTCGAGCGTCCCGAGGTCACCTTCGTTCAGCATCAGTGCCTCGGCACGGTTACTCACCATCACCGACAGCAGGCGATCGAGTTGGGCCATTTCAGGAGAGCTGCTTCACGGACGCGATGGTGCGCCGGTTGACGAGGATGGTGCGATCGGGCGCGAAGATCGCGAGGAAGGCGGGCGCGTACTGGTTGAGAAAATCGAGCAGGCGAGCGCGGTCCTCGCGCGTCTCCGGGAAGACGCAGCCGGAAACCGTTCGGGTGTCCTCGAGCTCGAGCTCGACGTTGAGCCCCACATGGGGGACCTCGAAGCCGGCATCGGCGGGGTCCGGCGCGAGCTCCACCAGCGCCACCTGCGACTTCGCGACGAGCAGCACCTCGCTGCTCTCGTGGCAGGAGAGCGCGAAGAACGGTGTCTCGTCGTTGAAGTGGTCGAGCGGTTCCTCGGGACCCGGATGCAGGCGCGCCTGGGAGCGCAGGAAGACGTCGCCAGGCACCCGTCGGCCATCCCTGAGGACGATCACGACCGCGTGCCGCAACGTCTCGATGCGGTAGTCGATCATCGGTGAGCGTCGGCGGAAGTCACGTTCGTCAGACGGACGACCGCGTCAGGCCGTCACGGATGCAGATGCAGCTCCTTCTCGTGCATCTCCCGCCGCTCGAGCTGCACCGTGACGTGCTGGATTCCCAGATCCGTCAGCACGTCGTGCGCGTGCTCGAGCACGTGCTGGTGGCGATCCGGCTCGCGCACGATCGCGTGCACGCTCACCGCCACCATCCCCGACGTCACCGTCCACACGTGGAGGTCGTGGATCGATTCGATGCCGGGTATCCCTTCCAGTCGCTCGCGTACCGTGTCGAGCGCGATGTGCGGCGGCGCGGCCTCGAGCAGCACGTCCACCGATTCGCGCACCAGTCGCCAGGCACCGGCGACGATCAGCGCCGTCGTCAGCAGCGACGCGAGCGGGTCCGCGATCAACCACCCCGTGTAGCGCACGAGCAGCGCCGCCACCACGGTGCCCACCGACGCGAGCAGATCGCCGAGCACGTGTAGGTACGCGCCGCGCACGTTCATGCTGCTCTTCCCGACCGGATGCAGCAGCAGCGCCGCGGCAACGTTGGCGAGCAGGCCGATGGCCGCGATCACGAG
>DASSNR010000087.1:0-11254 GCA_035687925.1 Gemmatimonadaceae bacterium
CATGGCCACGACCGTCGTCTTCGGCGATCCAGGCGAGGAGATCGTCGCTGCGGCAGAGCGGACGCATGCCGATCTGATCGTCATGGGGAGCCGCGGGCTCACCGGGCTGCCACGCATTGTGCTTGGCAGCGTCGCCGGCCATGTACTGCGCCACGCGCCGTGCCCCATACTCGTGGTGAAGAAGCCGGAGGATGAAATCGTGGGCGAGGTTGCGCACTCGTGATGGCATCGTTCCGCGCACTGCTCGTCCCACTCGACGGCTCGGAGCGCGCGGATCTGCCTCGTGAAGTGGCTGCAACGACAGATCGTAGAAATGCTCGTCCGGAATCCCATTCCCCTGCTCATCGAGCATCAGCCGCACCGCGTCGTTCATGTACGGTTCACCCGTGCGGTAGACGTGATCCAGTATCTCGTACACGCCCTGTCCGGCGAGCTCGGACAGCGCCTCGCGGACTGGCCGTCCGATGAGATGCCGGGCCCCGACGAGACGCCGATATCGCTCGTTGGCCAGCGTGTAGATGTGCTCGGGTCCATGGAGCACGGCGATGGCGACCGGGGCGTGCGCGACGATCCATCCGATGTAGTCGCCTTGGTAGTCGCCTTCGCCTCCTCTCGCACGAGATCCGCGGATGGTATCGCCACGCGAGGAGACCTCAGTGAGCGTGCGCGCATGCGCAAGGCTGGCGCCGATCTGGCCGGCGACCAACCGGAGGAAGGCGGCGTACGGCTCGTTGAACGGGCGGTACGGATTGAGCCCGACGGCGAGAAACCCCACCGGGCGCGCCCGCGATGTCTGAGCGATCGAGACGACGGCCGCCCGCGTGGGTGGCCTGTTCCACGCGCCCGTGGGCAGATCGGCGAAGCGGGCCACGAGGTCGTCGATCACGGTGCGGATCGATGCCGAGGTGCAGTTTGTCCGGCAGGAGTGAAATGCCTTCGAGGACTGCCGCTATCTTACGATGCGTGCGCTCGGGTCATATGCGCCCGTGGTGCATGCATCGAAGGAGAACTTCGCATGTCACTCCATACGGCTTCGTCGCCGAAGTCCAATACATTGTCAGGTACCAACACGTCATCGCCCGCTCCGTCGGCCGCGGTCGACGCACTCACGCGCGCCTTCGTGCAGGCGTGCCGGCAACTGGGGAAAGCGGGGCGTCCATCCGACGCGATGCGTATCGCCGCGGAAGGCTGGTCCGCGCTCTGGACGTCGCACCCCGACGACGCCGAGCGCATCAACGGCGTCATGCACTACCTCGCGCGGCTGGAACAGCAGCTCGCGGCCGCGAATGCTCAGAACCACTCAGGAGATCCGATGTCTACCCAGGATCGCGTGATCGATATTCGCCCCGAGACGCCGAAGCGGCGTCATGAAATCATCTTCGACACCTTCGACGCCCTGGCGCCCGGGTCGGCATACGTGATCGTCAACGATCACGATCCGAAGCCGCTCTGGTATCAGTTCGCGGCTGAGCACCCGGGCGAATTCACGTGGGACGCGCTGGAGGAAGGCCCCGAGGTGTGGCGCGTGCGGATCGGACGCGTCGCGACATCGTGAGCATCAACGGGCGCCCGCATCAGTACAGCCGGGAGCCGATTCGCGTGAAGACGGGCGACCGTGTGCGCTTCTGGGTGGTGAACCCCGGGCCGACGCTCGGCTGCTCGTTTCACATTGTGGGCGTGCAGTTCGACACGGTGAACATCGGCGAGCCGCCCACGGAGCGCATCCGCCACGTGCAGACATGGGAAGTGCCGGCCGGCGGCGGGATGGGCTACGAGCTCACGTGCGACATCCCCGGCGAGTTCGTCTTCGTGAACCACGCGTTCGGCCACGGACAGAAAGGCGCGATGGGGAATCTCATCGTCGAAGCGTAGAGCGCCGTTCCGCTCAGCGCGCCGCCGCGTGACGAGTGGCACGCTGCTCGAGGAGCCCCTCGACCGCCGCGAGAAACTCATCGATGTCGAGGTGCGGCTCGATCATCGACTGCACGGCGCACCCCTTGATGAAGCTGACGGCAACCGCCGCCAGCCCGTCCACCGTGACGCCCGGAAAGCGATGCGGCTCCGCCGCGAGCACCTCGGCCGCGATGGGGCGGAACGCTTCGCGATAGCGGTCGAGCTCGCGTTGCATGCGGACGCGAATGGTGCGGTTCCAGATCCCCACGCTCCAGAAATCGAAGAAGAGTCGGATGCGTGCGGGCTCGCTCGAGAGCCGCACCATCTCCTGGCGGATGAGCGCGAGCAGGCGCTCCATCGGCGACTCGATGCTCAGGATGTCGGGACCTACGTGGAGGATCGTCGTCGTGGCGAGCATCCAATCGACGAGCGCCAGGATCAGGCTGTCCTTGCTGCCGAAGTGGAAGAGGACGAGCCCCGGGCTGAGCTGAGCGCGCACGGCGACGTCGCGGATGGTGAGCGACGCGAGCCCTCGCTTGGCGGCCACCACCGCGGCGGCGCGCAGCATCTGCTCGCGCCGCTCGGCCTCGGCGGCTTTGGTTCCTGGCACTGGGGGTCTCCATTCGGGAAAGGTTCGGCGCGGGGGGCACCGGCCGCTATTGAACTTCCGTTCAATACACGATAGCTTCTCCGCTCCTGCTGTTCAACCAGTGCATGAAGCGGCGTTCGTCTGAGCGCCGCTTCGCGCATCTCCGGCCATCCTCGGGTGTCCCGTGTTGGTCCCCAAGCTCGTCACCACGCTCCGCACGTACGATCGCGGACAGCTGCTCAACGATCTCACCGCCGGCGTGATCGTCGGCATCGTCGCCATTCCGCTCGCCATCGCCTTCGCCATCGCGAGCGGCGTCACTCCGGGTCGCGGTCTCTGGACCGCGATCGTTGCCGGGTTCCTCATCTCCGCCCTCGGCGGGTCGCGCGTGCAGATCGGCGGGCCCACGGGGGCGTTCGTCGTCATCGTCTACGGCATCGTGCAGAAGTACGGCGTCGATGGGCTCACGGTCGCCACGCTCATGGCCGGCGTCCTGCTCGTGATCATGGGGCTCGCGCGACTCGGCACGATCATCAAGTTCATTCCGCATCCGGTGATCACCGGATTCACGAGCGGGATCGCGGTCATCATCTTCTCGAGTCAGGTGAAGGATCTGCTCGGGCTGCGCATGGGGGCCGTGCCGGCGGATTTCCTCGCCAAGTGGGGCGAGTTCATCAAACACGCGGGCTCGTTCAGTCCGGCTGCAGCCGGCACCGCGGCGCTGACGCTCGCGATCATCGTCCTCTGGCCGAAGGTGAACCGCCGGATCCCCGGCTCCTTCGTCGCGCTGATCGCCGTCACGCTGCTCGCGAACCTCCTGCATCTGCCTGTGGAGACGATCGGCACGCGCTTCGGCGGTCTCAGCGCGGTACCGCATCCCCAGATTCCGCACCTCTCGTTCGCGGAGATCACGGGACTCGCGGCGCCGGCGTTCACCATCGCCGCGCTCGCGGCCATCGAGTCGCTCCTCTCGGCCGTCGTCGCCGACGGGATGATCGGCGGGCATCATCGGTCGAACATGGAGCTCGTCGCGCAGGGCGTGGCGAACATCGCCTCGCCACTCTTCGGCGGCATTCCTGCGACAGGCGCCATCGCGCGCACGGCGACCAACATCAAGAACGGCGGGCGCACACCGATCGCGGGGATGACGCACGCGATGACGCTGCTTCTCGTCACGCTCTTCTTCGGCAAGTGGGCGGCGGCGATTCCGCTCTCGGTGCTCGCGGCGATCCTCGTCGTCGTGTCGTACTACATGAGCGAGTGGCGCACCTTCCTGGCCGAGCTGCGCTCACCGAAGAGCGACGTGATCGTACTGGTCACGACGTTCTCGCTCACCGTGCTCGTCGATCTCACCGTCGCGATCGGGGTCGGCATGGTGCTGGCGGCGTTCCTGTTCATTCGCCGGATGGCGGAGGTGACGAACGTGAGCGCCATTCGCCAGGAGCTCGAGGCCGGCGACGCGCCCGATGTGTTCGACCCGAACGACGTCGCGCGCCGCCACATCCCCGCCGGCGTCGAGGTGTACGAGATCAACGGTCCGTTCTTCTTCGGCGCCGCCGAGACGTTCAAGGAGACGATCGGGCGCGTCGCGAAGCGGCCGCGCGTGCTGATCATCCGCATGCGTCACGTGCTGGCGCTCGACTCGACCGGAATGCACGCGCTCGCGGACGTCGTGCATCGGAGCCGGCGCGACGGCACGGTGGTGCTCCTCGCCGATGTGCACATGCAGCCGCTCGTCGCGCTCACCGGGTCGCCGACGCTCGACGAGATCGGGCGCGACAACCTGTTCGGCAATCTCGACGATGCATTGAACCGCGCCCGCGAGCTGATCGGCGTGCCGCTGGAGCCGCCGCCTCCGGGCACCGTGCCGACGGTCGCACGCGAGACGCCGACGGGGACGCGCGCAGCCTGATGCGCGCCCGGCGTGGATGCGCGTGAACACCGAGTCACGCGCATCCACGCACCGCGCGCCGCCGGTGAGACATCCGTCACATCGCACGTCGCCTGGACTGCCTAGTGTTCGCACGAGGAGGATAGGCGATGAGCAACCAATCGAGTGTGCCGAGCGCCGACCGCGCGGACGCCGGCATGTCCCACGCAACCGCGAATCTCGACGCGACATCCGATGCGGATGTCACGCTCGATGCGGACATGGTGCGCGCCGCGCTGGCGCAGGTGCCGTACCCCGGCCTGAGCCGCGACCTCGTGTCGTTCGGAATGGTGTCGCACGTGAGCGTGTGCGGCACGCAGGTGAAGGTCGACCTTGCGCTCAGGTCACGCGACCCGAGCATGACGCCGAAGCTGCAGCAGACGGTGACGGAGAAGCTTCGCTCGATCGGCGCGACGCTCGTTTCGGTGGTGATCGGCGAGCCCGCGCCTGCGCCGGCCCCGCCGCATCGCGGAACGCCCGACCCGTGGGCGGATCAGGTGCGGCTCACCTCGGTGCGCCACGTGATCGCGGTGGGCGCGGGGAAGGGCGGTGTCGGCAAGAGCACGGTCGCGGTGAATCTCGCGCTCGCGCTCGCCGATGAAGGGCTCCGCGTCGGACTGCTCGACGCCGACATCTACGGGCCGAGCGTGCCGATTCTCCTCGGGATCGAGGACGGCGCGCAGCGCGTGCGCGCGACGCCAGAGAAGTACATCATGCCGCTCCTCGCGTACGGGCTTCCGCTCATCAGCTTCGGCTTCTTCCTCGGCGAAGGCTCGCCCGCCATCTGGCGCGGGCCGATGGTGTCGAAGGCGGTGAAGCAGTTCGCGCGCGGCGTGCTCTGGCCCGAGCTCGACATCCTCGTCGTCGATCTCCCGCCCGGCACCGGCGACGTGCCGCTCAGCCTCGTGCAATCGATTCAGGTGTCGGGCGCGATCGTCGTCACGCAGCCACAGCGGCTCGCCGCAGTGGAAGCGTGCAAGGCAGGCGAGATGTTCGCCACGCTCGAGGTCCCCGTGCTCGGCGTCGTCGAGAACATGTCTGGTGCCTTCGGCACGGGCGGCGGCGTGCGGGTGGCGAGCGTGCTCGATGCTCCGCTCCTCGGCACCGTGCCCTTCGACGATGCGGTGGTCGAGGAAGGGGACACGGGCGTCCCGCCGGTGCGGGCGCGTCGCGAGAGCGCGTTCGCGCGCAGCTTCGCGAGTATCGCACAGCAGGTGGCCGAGTCGCTCGGGTGGAAGCGCATGAGCGATGTCGAGGCGGCGTCGTGACGACACCGGCGGTCGCGAGACCCGCCCCTGCGGCACCGCCGGTCGGTGGCCCGCTCGGCGGCGGACTCGCGCCTGCACCGGGCGCATCGCTCCGCCTCCCGGGTGAGCACTTCGCGGCCGCGCTCGCGTTTCTCACGCTCGGTGTCGCCGGTGTGGTGTGGGTCGCCCCGCACTTGGCGGCCGGCATCTATCTCTCGCCGCACGTGGCCGGCGTCACGCACCTCTTCACGCTCGGCTGGCTCACCACCACGATCTTCGGCGCGATCTACCAGCTGCTCCCCGTCGCGCTCGGGGCACCCGTGCGCTCGGAGCGCATGGGGCACGCGAGCTTCATCGCATTCGTGCCAGGCGTTGCGCTCTTCGCGCTCGGCGTGATGCGGAGCTCGATCGTGTTGCATCACATCGGGATCGGCCTGCTGACGGTCGGCATCCTCCTGCTCGTAACGAACGTCGCGCTGTCGCTGCCCAGGGCGCAGCGGCGCGACGTGACGTGGGGCGCGATGGGGATCGCCGTCAGCTTTCTCTCACTCACCCTCGTGCTCGGCGTGCTGCTCGTGCACAACCTGCACACCGGCTTCCTGCGCGGTGCGCGGCTGCACGTGCTCGCGACACATCTGCACGTCGCGCTGCTCGGGTGGGTGTTCGTGATGATCGTCGGAATGTCGCACCGGTTGCTCCCCATGTTCCTCGTGGCGCACGGTGCAGATACTCGCTGGACGAAACGGTCGTTGACGTTGCTCGTGCCGGGCGTGCTGACGCTGGCCACCGGACTGGCATCGGGCGTCGGCGTATTCGACTGGATCGGGTTCGCGCTCGTCGAGGGGGGCGTAGCGTGTTTCCTTGTTCAGGCGCGGAGTTTCTTCCGCTCGCGGGTGCGTCGGCGTCTCGATGCGGGGCTCAAGCACGCGGCGACGGCGCTCGTCTCGCTCACGGCCGTCACGCTCCTGGCACCCGTCGTGCTGGCACTGGGCTTCGCGCATCCGCGCCTCGACGTCATCTACATCGTGCTCGGGCTGCTGGGCGCGTTCGCGCTGTACGTGGTCGGACTCTTCTACAAGATCGTCCCCTTCCTCGCCTGGATCACGCGCTACCGCACGAAGATGGGTCGCGAACGTGTGCCAACGGTGGCGCAGCTGTACTCGTCGCGTGTGGCGCACATCGACCTCGCGCTGTACGCGATCGGGATCGTGGGGCTCGTGGCCGGGATCGCGACCGCGCAGCCCGTGGTCGTCCGCGGCGCGGCCGCGTGTCTGCTCGCGGCGGTGCTGCTCTTCGTGAGCCAGATGATGCGTGCGATGTGGGGCACGCCGATGGAGGTACAACCATGAGCACGACGACGGCGCGCCCGGTGCGCGCATCGGACAAGGTGAGCGAGGTGCTGGCGCGCGACGAACAGCTCGTGGAGGTGTTCGTGCACCACTCTCCGCACTTTGCCAAGCTCAGAACCCCCGGGATGCGCCGGGTGATGGCACGGCTCGTGACGGTCGAGCAGGCTGCACACATCTGTGGTGCGAAGCCGAGCGCGCTCGTGCGCGAGCTCAACCATGCGCTCGGGTTCGATCACGACCTCGCGTCGACCGAGACGCACGGCGCTCCTCCGCGACAGTCAGACACTCAGCACACGATGGCATCGCACAAACCACACGACACCGACGCCGGCGAGCGTCACGTTCCGCGCGTCACGAATCCCTGGCAGCAGGGTGCTCCAATCATCGAGCTCGACGTCCGCGACGATCTGCGCAAGGGGCACGAGCCATTCTCGCGCATCATGGCGGCCGTCGGCGCGCTCCGCGAGGGCGAAGCGCTGTGCCTGCGCGCGACGTTCGAGCCGGTTCCGCTCTTCGCCGTCATGCAGAAGCGCGGCTACGATCACTTCGCCGAGCGGCTCGACACCGACGACTGGCGCATCTGGTTCTACCCGCACAATCCGGAGTTCGACGACGAGGAGGACGAGGCGTCGCCGTCGTTCGCCGCGCCGCGCGATGACACACCGAGCGCGAGCGCATCGGAGATCGTGCTCGACGTGCGCGGTCTCGAGCCGCCGGAGCCCATGCAGCGGACGCTGGAGGCGCTCACCGATCTTCCCGAGGGTGCGGTCCTCATCCAGGTGAACGTACGTGTGCCGCACTTCCTGCTGCCCATCCTCACGGAGCGTGGGTTCGCCTATGAAATCCACGAGCCGAACCCGGAGCGAGTGGTCGTCCGCATCTGGCGTGCGTCGCCCGATGCGTCCACTCGCGAATCCGCGGGCGGATGACGACGATCGTCCGTCCTGAACCCTTCATAGATTCAAGGAGACATCCGATGCCGACATCGACAACGAAGCCCGTGGAGCTGGACGTGCGTCCCATCCCTCCGCGTGAGAAGCACCCCACCATCTTCCGCACCTTCGACAACCTCGGGGCGGGGCACACGATGGTGTTGATCAACGATCACGACCCGGCGCCGCTGCGCTACCAGCTGATGGCCGAGCGCCCGGGCAAGTTCGAGTGGACGTATCTCGAGCAGGGGCCCGCGGTCTGGCGCGTGCAGATCGAGCACAAGTAAGCGCGACGCAGACGTTCACGGCGTCACGAGTGAACGGCCAACGGGCCGGCGGGAGCGATCTCGCCGGCCCGTCGCCTTCTCGTGCGAAGATTCACGGGCCGCGCACGCGGGCGGTATCGCTCTTGCGACTTGTGGTGGGATCATCACCTAACGCATGAGGAGCGACGACTGTGGCCACGTTAGCCGACAAGCTCATCGAACGACTCATCGCCTGGGATGTGGACACGATCTTCGGACTGCCCGGCGATGGGATCAACGGCATCTTCGAGGCGCTGCGCACGCACCAGAAGAAGATCAGGTTCATCCAGGTGCGCCACGAGGAAGCGGCCGCATTCGCCGCGTGCGGGTACGCGAAGTATACCGGACGATTGGGCGTGTGTCTCGCGACCTCGGGCCCGGGCGGCATTCATCTACTCAACGGCCTGTACGACGCGAAGCTCGACGGACAGCCCGTGCTCGCGATCACCGGTCACACCTTCCACGACCTCATCGGCACGCACCAGCAGCAGGATGTCGATCTCGACAAGCTGTTCATGGACGTGGCCGAGTACAACGAGCGGGTCATGGGGACCGCGCACGTGAACAACGTGGTGGACGAGGCGATCAAGACCGCGCTCAGCCGTCGCACCGTCGCGCACATCACCATCCCCAAGGACATGCAGGAGTGGACGCGCTCGAACGGAAAGCGCTCCGACGCGAACGTGCCCAAGCACAGCGCCGATCTCGTCGCCGCCGCGCGCCCGGTGCCGCAGCGGGCGCTCCTCGAAGAGGCGGCCGACATCATCAACGCCGGCTCGCGCGTCGCGATTCTCGTCGGCCGCGGATGCCTCGGCGCGCGCGATGAGGTGATGGAGCTCGCCGAGCGTGCGGGTGCGCCGATCATCAAGGCGCTCCTCGGCAAGGGCGTGGTGCCGGACGACAGTCCGCTCACCACGGGCGGGATCGGACTGCTCGGCACCGCGCCGTCGCAGGATGCGATGGAGGAGTGCGACACGCTCGTCATCGCGGGGAGCAGCTTCCCGTACATCGAGTTCTACCCGAAGCCGGGGCAGGCGAAGGCGGTGCAGATCGATGTCGATCCCACGCGCATCGGGCTCCGCTATCCGGTGGACGTCGGCCTCGTCGGCGACTGCATGACGGTGCTGGGGGCGCTCATCCCGCTCATCAAGCAGAAGAAGAAGCGCCCCTTCCTCGAGAAGGCGCAGGACCGGATGAAGGACTGGCGCAAGCTGATGAAGGAGCGGGGCACGCGCTCCGACATGCCGATGAAGCCGCAGGTCGTCACGCACGAGCTCAACAAGCTGCTCGACGACGACGCGATCATCGCCACCGACAGCGGGACGATCACGACGTGGAGCGCGCGGCACATCGACATGCGCGGCTCGATGCAGTTCTCGCTCTCCGGAATGCTCGCGACGATGGCGAACGGGCTGCCCTACAGCGTGGCCGCAGCGGTCGCGTATCCCGGGCGGCAGGTGGTGGCGATCGTCGGGGACGGCGGCTTCACGATGCTCATGGGCGAGATCGCCACGCTCGTGAAGTACCGGCTCCCCGTGAAGGTGATCGTCATCAAGAACAACGTGCTCGGCGAGATCAAGTGGGAGCAGATGGTCCTGAACGCGAACCCGCAGTACGGCGTGGAGCTGCAGCCCATCGACTTCGCCGCGTATGCCAAGGCGTGCGGTGCTGCGGGGTACACGATCGAGCGGCCGGAGGAGGCAGGCCCCGTGCTGCGCGACGCGCTCGCGCAACGCGGACCCGCGGTGATCCAGGCGGTCGTGGATCCGAACGAGCCGCCGCTCCCGGGGAAGATCACGACGAAACAGGCGCTGCACTTCGCCGAGTCGCTCGCGAAGGGCGAGAAGGGGCGCATGGACATCATCAAGACCGTGCTCGAGGACAAGGTGCGTGAGGTAGTGTAGGCGCCGCGAGTGAGAGGCGACGCGATGATGTGACACCGGGCCGCGCGTCCGAAAGGAGCACGGCCCGGCGCACCCTGGGGCCTCAGCCGCTCAGGACGCTGAGCACATCCTCCGGCGCGATCTCACCGAAGTAGTCGCGCAGCTCGAGGCCCTGCAGCGCGGCGGTGATGGCGGTCCGCTCGTAGCGTATGCCGCGCAGCCGCGCCTCGATCTCGCGCACTTCGCGCCGTCCCATGAAATCGCCGAAGATGCGGAGCCCTGCGATGGCGCCCCCCTGAAGGTCGATGCGCACGTCGATCTCCCCGGCGGGGAATCGCTGCGCGCGCTGCACGTTCGCCGGCGGATTCTCGCCGAAGTTCCACTCCCACGTGCCGTACTTGCGCGCGACCAGCTCGCGCACCGCGTCCCAGTCACGATCGGTGAGCTCGACGGTGGGGATGCGCGCGCGATCGCACGTGCCGAAGATCCGCGCGATGATCCGCTCGCGCAGCTCGTCGACCGTGATCGGTGCATTGAGAAACTCGCTGATGTTGGCGACGCGACTCCGAATCGACTTCACCCCCTTCGACTCGACCTTCCCGGGGCGCGGACGGAGCGCGGCCGTCACGTCGTCGAGGTTCGAGTCGAAGAGGAGCGTGCCGTGGCTGAACATGCGGTCGGCGGTCGCGAACTGTGCGTTGCCGGAGATCTTGCGCCCGCCGGCGAGGATGTCGTTGCGCCCACTCAGCTCGGCGGGGACGCCGAGTTCGCGCAGCACGTCGACCACTGGACCGTTGAATCGGTCGTAGCGGTTGAAGCGCCCGTGCACGTCGCGCGTCATGAAGCTGAAGTTCAAATTGCCGAGGTCGTGGTAGACGGCGCCGCCGCCGGAGACGCGCCGGACGACGCGGATGCCGCGTGCATTCACGACCTCGGAGTTGATCTCCTCGATCGTATTCTGGTTGCGCCCGATGATGATCGCGGGCGCATTGATGTAGAAGAGCAGGAGATCATCGTCGCCCGGCTCGGTGCGGAGGATGTGCTCCTCCAGCGCGAGGTTGATGTAGGCATCGGTGATCCCGCGATTGTCGACGAAGCGCATGGGGGAACGGTATACGAGGTTGCC
>DASSNR010000102.1:0-5473 GCA_035687925.1 Gemmatimonadaceae bacterium
CGGCTCGAGACCGATCGATTCCGCCGCGCGCTGTGCCCGCACCACCACCGGTGCATCCTCCGCCAGGCGGAACGGGTAGTAGTCGACACGCCCGTCGAAGCTCATGTCCGCGGCCGCCCCGGCATCGTCTCTGACCTGGGCCGCCGCCTCCGCGAACGCAGCGCGGTACGCGTCCGTAATGGCCGACATGAAGGCAGAGTCGTCGCTGCGCGACTCGCCCTCGATGTGCACGTAGTCGGTCACGACGTTGGTGGCGTCGCCGGCGGAGCGGCCATCCTTACCGCCGAACACGCCGACGTTGCTGGTGCCGATGCCGTTCGGCTTGACGACATTGCCGAACCAGCCACCGCGGTGCGCCTCGGCGATGGCCATGGACGCGGCCAGCGTCGCCGAGATCCCTTTCTCGGGTGCGACGCCCGCGTGCGCCGCTCGTCCGCGAATCTCGACGTTCCAGCTCTCGCCGCCCACGGCGCCGGCGACCAGCTGCGCGACGATCCGCCCGTCCACGTTGAAGCCCATCGCCGCCCCATCCAGGTCGGCCGGGTCCATGTGTCGGGCGCCCATCAGCCCGCTCTCCTCGCGCACCGTGAAGATCAGCGTCAGCGGCGGGTGTGGAAGCTCGTGCGCGAGCAACGTCTCGACCAGCGAGACGAGCACGGCGCAGCCGGTGCGGTTGTCCCCGCCCAGTGCCGTCGTCCCGTCGCCGACGATGCGACCAGCCACGCGCTTCGGCTTCGCGCCAGCAGCGAGCGGCACGGTGTCGAGGTGGGTGGCGAACGCGAGCTGCGGACCAGGGTGCGTGCCGGGCAGCCGAACGATCAGGTTGCCGGTCTCCGTCGGCATCGGGATGCGCTGCGTCGCGTCGTCGAAGCGAATGTCGGATGCGGGGACGCCGGCCGTCTTCAGCGCATCGACGACAGCGGCGGCGATGGCTCCCTCGTGACCGCTGACCCCGTCCACTGACAGGAAGCGCATCAGGTGGTCGATGGCGGCTTCGACGTCCACGGCGGCGATGACGTGCACGGCCTGAGCGCGTCTGCTCATACTCGTGCTCCTCTCGACATCTGGAGCTCAACGCGATCCACTCACTGGCGCAGTCGGATCCCCACTCCCGCAGTGGACGCCGGACGCACCGCTACCGCGCCCCCACTTCGCCTCGCTCCACTCGATTCGTGGCCGCGTCCGGCCGCTCCCCCAGGAACTCCACCCACTGCGTCTTCATCACCGGGTAGTGCGTCGCCGCCTCGACGAGATCCATGAAGCACTCGATCGTCCGCTCGAACCGCTGCTCGAGCTGCGCGTTGGCGATCGTGCCCTTCGTGTCGAACGCCTGATGCGCCTGCGCGAGTGAGAACATGTCCGGATAGACGCGCGTGCCCAGATGCTCGAGCGGGACGCGAAGTGCCCAGAGGCCGCGGTTGCCGCCGCTCATCGACGGCGACGCAGACAGCAGAAGCGCCTGCTTGCCGTTGAACGGCTGCGGCTGGAAGCGCGAGGTCCAGTCGATCGCGTTCTTCAAGACGCCAGGCATCGACGCGTTGTACTCGGGCGACGCGATCATGAAGGCGTCCACGGCGAGGATGCGATCGCGGAAGTGCTGCGCGCCCTCGGGAAATCCCTCAGCCTGCTCCACATCAGCGTCGTATGGCGGACAGATGAAGTCGGCCATGTGCGCGCGATCCACGCCGCCGCCGTGCCGCTCGACCACGGTCGCCGCGAGCGACGCGAGCCGGTCGTTCAGCGATCCTCTGCGGAGCGAAGCTCCGAAGATCAGAACGTGGACGGGACATAGCCCGTCGGTCTGCTCAGTTGGCACGTGATCACTCCATACCGATTCGTCTCTTCACCTCATTGCTCGGGCGCTGGATTCGGTGCCTTCGATGCCGCGAGCTCCGAGGTGCGCTGCGATGGATCATGCGATGCCACAACGTGTCCGCCCTCGACGCCGTGCGAGACGAGCTCACGTGGCCAGTTCTGCAGTCGAGCGCCTGCCTCGTAGGTGCTCTGCGCGAAATCGAGAATGGCTCTCCGCGGATCGGCCGCAGCGCGCACGTCGTCGTACATGAGGAGAAATTCGCCGAGCTGATCCTGGTAGAACGCCGCCGCTGGGCGAACGGTCTGACTGCGAAAGCCCGTGGGCTCGGGGTACGTGTAGGAGTAGAAGGCGGCGCCATCGATCCCTTGCCCGCCGGGCCAGAAGCCGACGCTGCTCAGCTGCGCGTCGTAGGCGAGGCGCGTGATGAGATCGGCGTCCGGTTTGGGCGCCGCGGAGCGTCCCGAGAAGCGGGTGACGGCGAGGTCGAAGCTTCCCCAGAAGAAGTGCACGGGGCTGCACTTGCCGGTGAAGCGCGCGCGGAATTCGGTCAAGACGACGGCCACCTGCCGGAGCACGTCCCAGAAGCGACGTGCGGCGTCGGGGTCGTACGTGTGATGCCGATCATCCTGGTCGAAGGGGATCGGGTCGGGGACCTCCACCGGGTGCGGCCAGATCGTCGCGTCGATCCCGAGCGCGTGCAACGTGTCCATCACCTCGCGGTAGAACGTCTTCACCGCGCCGCCGAGCGGAATGCGCCGCACCTCACCATCGCTCGTGTCGACGTGCAGCTGATGCTCGAAGAAGTCGAACGTCATGGCGAACGTGCGATCGCGGTACGGGATCGGCGAGGTGGTGAGTCCGCGGGCCGTGAGGTACAGTGGCACCTGCCACCACTCGTTCATCATCGGCGCGAACTCGAGTCGCACCTTCCCTACGACCTGCGTGTACATGTGCAGCGTATCGTAGGTGTCCTTCCACGCTTCGAGAGGAAGCGCTGGCCAGTCCGCTTGCGCGTTCGCCATGATCGACCTCCTGCATCGCGGTGACGTAGCGTCGGGGCATGTGCCATCGCTGAAGCGCGCAAGAACCCCGCCGTCATGACGTCGAACGCGCTACGATCGGTCGCTTCTCACCCGGCGCGCTGCGGACGGTACGCGACACGCTGCTCGCGGTAGAGCGCGGGCAGCTCATCGCGGAGGTGTACGACCTTCGGCCGGTCGTTGATCACGATGTAGAGATCATCCGGATGGTGCACGGCGTAGTCCTGGTGATACGCCTCGGCCGGGTAGAAGCCGCGGAACGGCACCACCTCCGTCACGATCGGGTGCGCGAAAACCTTCGCGCGATCGAGCTGCGCGATGTAGGCCTCGGCGATGCGTCGCTGCTCGTCGTTCTGATAGAAGATGACCGAGCGATATTGCGTGCCGACGTCCGGCCCCTGGCGATTCCGCTCCGTGGGATCGTGCGCCACGGAGAAGAACACCTGCAGCAACTGCCCGTACGAGAGCTGCGACGGATCGTAGGTGATGCGCACGGACTCGGCGTGTCCGGTGGTGCCCGTGCTCACCTGCTCGTACGTCGCCGTCTCCGCCGATCCGCCCGCGTACCCCGCGACGACGCCGGTGACGCCTTTCACGTGCTCGAAGACCAGCTGCATCCCCCAGAAGCAGCCGCCGGAGAGCACCGCGGTCGCCTGCCCGGTGCTGCCCGCGATGGATGCGTCGAGTGCCGGAGCCGGAAGCGCCGCGTCCGCGGCGCTTGCACCGCGCATCCCTCTGCCGACGAGGAGGACGACCGCAACGACGGTCGCGCCGAGTGCCGCTCGACTGTGCGCCAGCTTACGAGCCATGATGTCCTCCTTCTCGACGGTGGTCGCGCGTCGCCACAGATCCGGCGATGCGCACAATCCGAGAATTCACGAGCTCGCGGTTCGGTTCCGCGCGTCAGAGCTCCAGCTCCCACGTCTCCCCGATCAGCCCGTGGCCGAAGTCAGCGTGCGGCACTTCGTGCACGAGTCGAAATCCGGCGCGCTCGTAGATGCGCCGCGCCTCGTGCAGCACGTTGTTCGTCCACAGCGTGATCGTGCGGTAGCCCGCCTCGCGCGCGAAGCGCACACACTCGTCGACGAGGCGCGTGCCGAGCCCCAGCCCGCGCGCCTCGGGCTCCACGAGCAGGAGCCGCAGTTTGGCGACCGTTTCCGATTGCTTCACGAGAAAGACGGAGCCGATCACACGCCCCTCACGCTCGGCGATCCAGCACCGCTCGCGATCCGGATCGAAGTGCTGCACGAAGTGCGCGACGACGTCCGCGACCAGTGCCTCGAACCGCTCGTCCCAACCGTACTCCCGCCAGTACAGTACACCGTGCCGGTGCACGACCCAGCCGAGATCGCCGGGGCGGTGCGAGCGGAGCGTGTAGGGCGGCTGCGCATCGTCGGCGTGCCGTGTCGGTGTGTGCGCGTCGCTCATTCGGGTCTCACTCTTCGTGTATCGGTCATGGCTCGGCGTACGCGGACGCGTCGAGTGCGCGGAGCGGCGGCGCATCGGCGGCGACGTGCGCCGCGAGTCCGAGCGCGACCAGGAGCGCGATCACGAGCAATGCGCCCACGAACCCTGCAACGCCCCACCACCCCCACGCGCTCCAGAAGATGCCGCCCGCCCACCCCGCAATGCTCGAGCCGAGATAGTAGAAGAAGAGATACAGCGCCGACGCCTGTGCGCGGCCGTGTTGCGCCCGGAGCCCCACCCAGCTGCTCGCCACCGAGTGTGCGCCGAAGAAGCCGAACGTCACGACGGCGAGCCCGAGGATCACGATGGCGAGCGGATGCGCGAGCGTCACCACCACGCCACCGAGCATGATTGCGATCGTCGCGAGCAACACCCGGTCCCGTCCCTTGCGCCCCGCGAGGTCGCCGATCCACGTCGAGCTCACCGTACCGACCAGATAGACGAGAAAGATCGAGCCGACCAGCGTCTGGCTCAGATCGTACGGCGGGGCCACGAGGCGGTAGCTGATATAGTTGTAAATGGTGACGAATCCGCCCATCACCAGGAATCCCTCGACGAAGAGCAGCACGAGCCGCGCGTCGCGCAGGTGCGCGGCGAACGAGCCGAACAGGGTGCGCCATGCGAGGGCGCGCCGATGGAAGTGCGCGGAGGGTGGGAGGCTCCGCCAGAACATCACGGCCGCCACGACGCCGAGCACGCCGATGGTGAAGAGCGCGACGCGCCACGAGGCGACGTCGGTGAGCGCGGCGGCCAGCAGCCGGCCGCCCATCCCGCCCAGCCCCGTGCCGCTGATGTAGAGTCCCATCGCGAGGCCGATCGAACCGGCGTGCATCTCCTCGCTCAGGTACGCCATCGCGAGCGCAGGGAGCCCCGCGAAGGTGAGCCCCTCGACCGCACGGACCGCGAGCAAGCCATGCCATCCGGTCACGAGCGCGGACATGATAGTGAGCGCGGCCGACGCGAAGAGCGAGACGACCATCATCGGCTTGCGCCCCCATGCCTCGGAGAGCGACCCCGTGACGAGCACGGCGACGGCGAGCACGCCCGTGGTGACCGAGAGCGAGAGACTGCTCGGCGCCGCGCCGACGTGAAAGTCGCGCGAGAACACGGGCATCAAGGGCTGCAGGCAGTAGAGCAGCGCGAAGGTGGA
>DASSNR010000105.1:0-6001 GCA_035687925.1 Gemmatimonadaceae bacterium
AACACCTGCACCGGGTTCGACGGAAAGCGCTCGACGAATCCGGCGAGCGCGAGCCCCGGACTCGATACCTCGCTGCTCGTGATCTCGCGCGAGAGCATCCCTTCGCCGCCCACCAGCTCGAGCTGCAGGATGCCGCCCATCTGGTCGAGCAGCCGGCCGACGGTCAGCGATTTCGTCACGTGCGTCGTTGCCATATGCACGCGGGATCGCGCTAGCGCGTCCCGCCCTCCACGATGTCGAAAAGATGCGCTTCCGTCTGCACGGCCGCATCCTCCCAGGTAAATCGCTCCGCGAAGCAGCGCGCACGTACCCCCAGATCCGCGACCAGCTCGGGTGCGGCCGCCACGCTATCCATCACGCGGGCCAGCGCCACGGTGTCACCATGCGGGACGAGATAGCCCGTCTCACCGTGACGCACCGATTCGCGAAGCCCGGGCGCGTCGGACGCGATGACCGGCGTACCGCACGCCGCCGCCTCGAAGTTCGTGATCCCCCATCCCTCCTTGGGCGACGTGAAGACGAGCGCCCACGCACGCCGCAGCAGCGTGCGCTTCTCCTCCTCCGGGAGAAATCCAAGAAACCGGACGCGCTCACCCAGGTCAAGCGAGCGAGCGAGCGCCTCGAGGCGAGGACGATCGTCGCCCGAACCGGCGATGGCGAGTGTCGCCGACGGATGCTGCATGCGCGCGAACCCCCGCAGCACGAGATCCACGCCCTTGTACCGCTTCAGCCGGCCGAGGTACGCGAAGAGCGGCTCGTCCGATCGCGCCTCGGGCGCCGGCGTGAACGTCGCCGCATCGATCCCCGGATAGATGACGCGGATGTCCGAACGCGGGATGCCGCGCTCGACGAGATCCTGCGCGGTGCTCTCACTGATCGCCTCGAACGGCACCTGGCGATACACGCGACCCAGCGGCCGCTCCAACGCCCACACGATGGACGCGACCGGGAGTGGGAGCTCGCGGAACGCCGTCGTGCCGAAGAGGTGCGGGATGAGTGCCATCACGCGCCGAGCGCCCCACTTCGGCGTGTAGAGCGGGACCTTGTTGATGTCCTCGACGAGCACGTCGTAGCCGCGCTTCGCCAGCGTGCCGCGGTAATACGCATGCGCGACGAATTGGAAGGTGTGGCGCGTGCCGACGCGGTGCACCTCCATGCCGTCGAGCTCCGTACGCGGCGCACAGCCGGACCATCCGCTGCACAGCAACGTGACCCCGTGGCCGCGTGCGGCGAGGCGGCCGAAGATCTCATGCAGATGCAGCTCGGCCCCGCCCGCTTGCGGGTTCTCGCGATCCTGCCAGTTGACGACGAGCACACGCACTAGAGACGACCCATCCGGCGTGCGAGCGCGTCCAGCACGCCATTGACGAAGCGGGCGCTCGGCGCGCTCCCGAAGCGCTCGGCCAGACGCACCGCTTCCTGAATCACCACGCGCGGCGGCGTCTCGCCGCGCACCAACTCCGCGGCAGCCAGACGCAACACCGAGCGCTCGATCGCGCCCAGCCGCTCCAGCCGCCAGTTCGTAGTCACCTCACGCAGCGTCGCATCGATCGATGCATGATCGGTGATCAGCGTGCGCACAAGACGACCGGCGAGCGCCCGCTCCTCTTGCGGGACACACAGGTCGTCCCACATCCGCGCGGCGACGCGGTCCAGCTCCTCGTCGCCACGCAGGTCCCACGCATACAACGCTTGCAGCGCGCGCGCCCGCGCGCGCGTCTCAATCTTCCGCGTCCGCGACATTCAATCGGTCGAACAGATCCGCCATCTCGAGGGCGGCGAGCGCAGCGTCCCACCCCTTGTTCCCGTGATCGCCGCCCGCGCGCGCCTCGGCCTGCGCCATCGTATCGCACGTCAGCACGCCGAAACCGATCGGCGTATCGAGCTCGGCGCTCGCGTCGGCCAGACCGCGCGCCGCTTCGCCGGCGACATACTCGAAGTGCGGCGTCTCACCGCGGATCACCGCGCCGAGCGCGACCGCCGCGTGGTAGCGCTCCGACGCGAGCGCCACGCGAGCGGCAGCGGGCAGCTCCCACGCGCCCGGTACCCAGACGAGATCGATGTCGTCGAACGCCGCGCCGTGCCGCGTGAGCGCCTCCATGGCGCCGTCCACGAGCTTGCGCGTGATCGTCTCGTTGAAGCGGCTCGCCAGGATGACGAACCGGCGACCCGCCCCGGATGGAGCCCCCTCGAATTCCGCCATCAGTGTGCGAGCAGGTGACCGAGCTTGGCCTGTTTGGTGGCGAGGTACGCGCGGTTCTCATCCGTGGTCTGCGGGATGATCGGCACGCGCTCCTCGATGCGCAGGCCGTACCCCTCGAGGCCGACCATCTTGCGCGGATTGTTGGTGAGCGGACGGATGGACTTGAGCCCGAGGTCGAGGAGGATCTGCGCGCCAATGCCGTAGTTGCGGAGATCCGCGCCGAAGCCGAGCCGCTCGTTCGCTTCGACGGTGTCCGCCCCACGATCCTGCAGCTCGTACGCCTTGAGCTTGTTGAGCAACCCGATCCCCCGCCCTTCCTGGTCGAGGTAAACGACGACGCCGCGCCCCTCTTCCTGGATCATCTCCATCGCGGTATGCAACTGCCAGCCGCAGTCGCACCGCATGGAGCCGAAGACATCGCCCGTGAGGCAGCGCGAGTGCATGCGCACGAGCACGTTCTCGGCGCCGCTCACGTTGCCGTACACCATGGCGACGTGCTCGTGCTCGTCGACGTCGTTCCGGTAGCCGATGATGCGCCACTCGCCGAAGTCGTTCGGCAGCCGCGCCTCGGCCACGCGGTGCACGAGCCGCTCGGTCTGCAGGCGATAGGCGACGAGCTGGGCGACGGTGACGAAGGTCAGCCCATGCTGCTCGGCGAACGCCTCGAGCTGCGGCCGCTTGGCGGTGGTGCCATCCGGATTCAGGATCTCGCAGATCACGCCCGCCGGGTAGAGCCCCGCCAGCCGCGCGAAGTCGACGGACGCTTCCGTGTGTCCCACGCGTTGCAGCACGCCGCCATCGCGGGCGCGCAACGGATGCACGTGCCCGGGCCGGCGCAGATCGGACGGGATCGTGGCCGGATCGACCGCCACCTGGATGGTCTTCGCGCGGTCCTGGGCACTGATCCCCGTCGTCACGCCGAAGCGATGGCCAGCATCGATGCTCACAGTGAACGCCGTGCGCTGCTCCTCGGTGTTCACGTCGCTCATCGGTGGCAGCTCGAGCTGATCGCACCGCTCGCCGGTAAGCGGCAGGCACACCCAGCCGCGCGCGTGCGTGATCATGAAGTTGATCAGCTCGGGCGTGACGAGCTGCGCCGCGCACACGAGGTCGCCCTCGTTCTCGCGATCCTCGTCGTCCGCCACGATGATGAGCTTGCCCGCCTTGATGTCGGCGATCGCCTGCTCGATGGTTCCGAAGGGCATGGGTGAAATGTAAGCGGCTGAACTGCGGTCGTCAGTCGTCTGAGCTACGGTCGTCAGTCGTCGGTCGTCAGTCGTCGGAGACACCCTCGGGCAGCTTCTGCCCGCCCTGACGACTGCTCGCTGACGACTGACGACTGAGAGCTGACGACTTGCCTCCCAGGTACGGCCGCACCAGCTGCCGCACATACTTCCCAACCACGTCACACTCCAGGTGCACGCGCGAACCGGTCGTCAGCTCGGCCAGCGTCGTGTGTTGCAGCGTGTACTCGATCAGCGAGATCTGGACGACGTCCGGTGCGGGGAGGGCGTTCACGGTCAGACTCACGCCGTTCACGGCGAGCGAGCCGTGGGGGACCATCAGCTCGGCGAGCTCCGGCGGGAGCGCGATGTCGACCAGGCGGGCGTCGCCGCGCTGCGCGACGCCAGTCACGCATCCAACGCCATCCACGTGCCCCTGGACGATGTGGCCACCCAGCCGATCGCTCAGCTGCATGGCACGCTCGAGGTTGACGCGCGTGCCCGCGCGCCAGTCATCGATCGTGGTCCGATCGAGCGTGGTGAGGACGGCAGCGACCGTGAACCAGCCAGCGCCGTGTTCGCGAACGGTCAGACAGGCGCCATTCAGCGCGACGCTCTCGCCCGGCACGAGGCCGTCATAGCCGCACCGCACGCGGAACTCTCGCCCCGCCGGCGTGTCGTTTACGCGCTCGATGGTGCCGATGTCGGTGATGAGGCCGGTGAACATCGACGTCAGGGACTCGGGACTCGGGACTCGGGACTCGGCACGGCTCGTGGCGAATGAGCCCCCGTCCCTGAGGCAGGTCCCGAGTCCCGAGTCCCGAGTCCCGAGTCCCGAACAGCATACACCGTCATGGTATCCTCTCCCAGCCGGCGCTGCGTGAGAATGGGGAGACGCGACTGGTCGCTGAGTCCCATCGAGGGCGCGAAGGCGAACGCGTGGAGCGCACCCGCGCCGAGCAGCACCGGTGCCTGAAAGATAATCATCCGGTCGACGGCATCGTGCGTGAGCAGTGCGCCCGCGAGCCGCGCGCCGCCTTCGACGAGGAGCGACCGGATCTCGCGGGCGCGGAGTTGCGCGAGCGCATCCTCGAGCGAATGGGAGCGGATGACCTGGACGCCCGCGTGCTCGAGCGCGGCCATGCGATCCAACGCAGCGGATTCGGTCACGACGATGGTCGGGACTTCGCGCGCGGTGCGAACGAGCGTCGCATCGAGCGGAATGCGTGCAGTTCGATCGAACACAACGCGATACGGCGGAACGCGTGGCGCTCGGGACTCGCGCACCGTGAGCGAAGGATTGTCGGCGAGCACGGTGCCGATCCCCACGGCGATGGCGTCGTGTCCCGCGCGCAGCCGGTGCACCTCGCGGCGCGAGCGTGTGCCGGTGATCCAGCGCGATCGGCCCTGCGCATCGGCAATCGCGCAGTCGATCGAGACCGCGAGCTTGAGCGTGATCCATGGACGCGTCGGCGGAAACGCGTGGAAGAAGGGCGCGTTGAGCTCGCGCGCCGCGCGCTCCTCGATTCCTTCCGTGACGGCGATGCCCGCCTGCTGCAATCGCACCGTGCCGCCCGCCGCGGTGGGATTCGGATCGCGCGCGGCGATCACCACGCGCGACACACGCGCGGCGATTAGCGCGTCCGTGCACGGCGGCGTCTTTCCGAAGTGCGCGCACGGCTCGAGCGTGACGTACACTGTCGCGCCGCGCGCACGCGCACCCGCCCCGCGCAGTGCCGCCACCTCCGCGTGATCGCCACCGAACCGCGCGTGGTAGCCCTCGCCGACCACCTCATCACCCTGCACGACGACGGCGCCGACCATCGGGTTCGGCGCCGTTTGCCCCCAGCCGCGCCGAGCGAGGGCGAGCGCTCGGCGCATCAGCGCCCGGTCACGTGCATCAGCCGAGCGGTCGTCCATCAGCGCGTCGTCAAAAGCCGCCGCGGAGGCCGAGCGAGAAGTACCACCGCCCCTCGTTCGCGACGGGATCGAAGATGTTGTACGTCGTCACACTGCCGCCCGACACGTGTCCCGCCTCACCGACGATCTTGAGGACCGCGAGGTTGAGCGAGAGATCGACGAACGCGTTCGTGCGCGTGGGCTTCGTGCCCAGCGTGAGCGCACTATCGGGACGCGTGCCGCTGACATCGTACGTCAGCGCTGCGTTCGCGTCGTACTTGTCCTGCCCGATCCCCGCCGCCACGCCGATGATCGCGAAGCTCTTCCCGGCCGTCAGACGCCACGCGCTCGTCTTCAGCTGGTAGTCCTGGACCGATACGCTGTCCGTGGAGCTCGCCCTCGCGGTGATCGTCGTCTTCGGAAGATCACGGCGGAAGTAGGTGAACGAGATCCCCGGCGTCGCGAACGTCTCGCGCATGAGCCCGATGCGGGCACCGAACCCGAAGTTGTACGGATGGTCCACCGTCTTCACGCTCACCGATTGCTGCGTGAACGACGGGAGCACGGTAGCACTCACCAACAGGTCCACGCCGCCGACGCTGGTGAGGCCGAGCGGGAAGCCGTTGAAGAGTCCCACCGCCGCGTCGATCGCTGGGAGCGGGACGAAGTACGTGTT
>DASSNR010000108.1:0-2754 GCA_035687925.1 Gemmatimonadaceae bacterium
TTGGGGGCGTACTTGCGGGCAGCTTCGAGCATCGCGGTGCCGGGGTGCTGTTCGATGATGTTCCAGATCATCTGGATAGTGTTGATGTCGCGCTCGCGCTCGACGAGCTCCACCGCCTCGTAGAGCCAGCCGATGGCTGGACCGAAGGCAGCTCCCCAGGTGCGCAGCTTCCCCTCGCGCACGAGGTCGCGCAGCGTCTGCCAGATCTCCGGGTCGCGCACATGCTCCATCTTCACATTGTGCATCTGGAGCACGTCGATGTAATCCGTCTCGAGCCGCTCGAGGCAGCGGTCAACCGCGGTGCGGATATAGGCGGCGTCGAAGCGCTGCGGGAGCTCGCGCTGTCCACGGCGCGAAGCCTGCGCGGCCGCATCGTAGAAGTCGTAGCCGATCTTGGTGGCGTAGACGACCTTGTCGCGCAGTCCGCGGTCACCGAAGGCACGCGCGAGCTGACGCTCCGAGCGGCCGTTGCCGTAAGTGTCGGCGGCGTCGAAGAAGGTGATGCCGTGCTCGTCGTATGCCTCGCGCAGCATGGCGATCGCCTGTTCGTCGGTCTTCTCCCCCCACCAGCCGGTCGAGACCGTCCACATGCCGAAACCGACCTCGCTCACCGAGAGATCGGTACCGGGAAAAGTGCGGTAACGCATTGTCGTTTCCTCTATCAGTTCAGAGCTCGGGCGCTCGACCGAGCCGCTCCGCGGCCTCGGTAGCGAAATAGGTGACGATCATGTCGGCACCCGCGCGGCGAATACCGAGCAGCGACTCCATCATCGCGCGCTCTCCGTCGAGCCATCCACGTTCGGCGGCCGCCCTAATCATAGCGTACTCGCCACTCACCTGATAGGCAGCGACGGGATAGCCGGTGCCTTCCTTCACGCGAGTGATGACGTCGAGATACGGTCCCGCCGGCTTCACCATCACGGCATCGGCGCCCTCCTCGATGTCGAGCCGCACCTCGCGCAGCGCCTCGTCGGCGTTGGCGGGATCCATCTGGTAGCCGCGCCGATCTCCTTCCTTCGGCGCAGACTCGGCGGCCTCGCGGAAGGGCCCGTAGAAGACCGACGCATACTTCGCCGCGTAGGAGAGGATCGCCACGTTAGACTGACCGGCGTGATCGAGCTCCCGCCGGATCGCGCCAACCCGCCCGTCCATCATGTCACTCGGCGCGACGATGTCCGCCCCCGCACGCGCGTGCGAGAGCGCTTCCTTCGTGAGCAGCTCGAGCGTCGCATCGTTGTCCACGTCGCCGTCGCGCAGGATGCCGCAGTGGCCGTGATCCGTATACTCGCACATGCAGACGTCGGTGATGACCACGAGCTGCGGGAGCTCGCTCTTGAGCGCGCGCACCGCATTCTGCACCGGCCCCTCGTCATCCCACGCGCTCGACCCCACTGCATCCTTCTTGTCCGGGATGCCGAAGAGGAGCACGCCGCCCACCCCCGCCCTGGCCGCCGCTTCCGCGTCGCGAAGCATCTCATCGATCGAGAGCTGCGCCACGCCCGGCATCGCTCCCACCGGCTTCCGTACACCGTCGCCGTTACGAACGAAGAGCGGAAGCACGAGCTGCTCCGCCGAGAGCCGCGTCTCGCGCACGAGCGCGCGGAGCGACGGCGTTCTGCGAAGACGGCGAGGACGAGCGGAGGGGAATACTGGCATCATTCGGGTTGCGGCATTGGGATTCTCTTCTCCTCTCGCAGAGCGGCGAGGATGTCGCCCGCGCCCTGGTCGAGAAGGATGGACGCGAGCTGCTGGCCGGCCGCGGCCGCGCGCGACGGATCGACCGGGACGCTCCCGCGCAGCACGCGGCGGCCCGACAGCTCGGCGATGAGGCCATGCAGCAGGAGCGTGCCGGAGACGTGGGTCGCGAGCGCGCCGATCGGCACCTGACACCCGCCCTCGAGGGCGGCGAGGAAGGCGCGCTCGGCGGTGATGGCAGTGCGCGTGGGGGCGTGGTCGAGGGGTACGAGGATCGCGATCGTGTCGGCGTCATCGGCGCGCGATTGAACGGCGATGGCGCCCTGCCCGGGAGCGGGGAGCCAGTCGGGGGGCTCGAGCCAGGCGTCGATGCGCTGATGAACGCCCAGGCGAAGCAGACCCGCACCCGCGAGGATCGCCGCGTGCACCTGGCCGTCGTCCACCTTGCGCAGGCGCGTGGGGACGTTCCCTCGCAGCTCCACCGCATCCACGTCGGGACGGACGCACGCCAGCATCGCGCGGCGGCGGAGGCTCGACGTTCCCACGCGGCTCCCACGCGGAAGATCGGCGATCGACTCGGCGAAGATTCCGTCGTTCACCACCAGCACATCGCGCGGGTCCTCGCGCTCGAGGATCGCGGTGATGGTGAGGCCTTCGGGCGATTCCGTGGGGAGGTCCTTGAGCGAGTGCACGCAGCAGTCCACGCGTCCCTTCGCGAGCGCCTCCTCCAGCTCGCGCGTGAAGAGCCCCTTGCCGCCAATGGCACTCAGCGGCTCATCGAGCCGCTTGTCGCCCGTGGTCTTGAAGGGAACGATCTCGCACTTCACGCCGCGCGTCGCGAGCGCCCCCTCGACGAGCCGCGCCTGTCGCAGGGCAAGCTCGGAGGAGCGCGAGGCGATGCGGAAGACGCCGTCGCGCGAGCTCTGTCGCTTACGCGCGGGCGTCACCGGGGCCCCCGAGGGGTGGATCGCTGCGGGTCATCGTCGTCACGACGGAAAAGGTAACCGGCGATCGGTTGCCTCGCGCGGTGGAGACAGCCCATCCGAATGCTGGCTGTTA
>DASSNR010000115.1:0-3524 GCA_035687925.1 Gemmatimonadaceae bacterium
GATGCGCATCCCGCTCTCGATCAGTCGTCATCTCCTGGTTGCTGTGTGTCTGCTCGTCCCCGTGTGTGCTGCCGCACAGGACAACTACGAAATCCAGGTATACGGCTCGGAGCTCGTGCCGAAGGGATTCACGATGGTCGAGCTGCACAGCAACTTCACGGTGGATGGACGCACCGACGTCGTCGATGGCCTGGCGCCGACGCAGCACGCGCTGCACGAGACGCTCGAGGTGACACACGGTTTCGCCGACTGGTTCGAGGTCGGCTTCTACGTGTTCACGAGCGTGCGCAGCGGAAGCGGATGGGACTGGGTGGGCGACCACATCCGTCCACGCGTGAGCATCCCGGCGAGCTGGCACTGGCCCGTGGGGTTGAGCCTGTCGCAGGAGATCGGCTACCAGCGGCGCGCGTTCTCACCTGATACGTGGACGTGGGAGATCCGTCCGATCATCGACAAGCAGATGGGACGCTGGTACTGGTCGTTCAACCCCACGTTCGAGCGTGCGCTCGTGGGCGAGGGCGTCCATAACGGCGTCGAGTTCTCCCCCAACGCGCAGGTGACGTACGACGTGACGCCGCAGGTGACGGCGGCGATCGAGTACTACGGCGCGCTCGGGCCGGTGACCGGCTTCGATCCCCTCGAGGAGCAGGAGCAGCAGATCTTCCCGTCGATCGATCTCAACGTGTCGCCGAAGTGGGAGTTCAACTTCGGGGTGGGGCGGGGGTTCACGAGAAGCACCGATCGTCTGCTCGTGAAAGCGATCGTCGGCTATCGCTTCGGCTTCTGACGCGTGGACGGCTCCCACCGATATCGTGCGAGCGATACGCATCCGCGTGCGTCGAAGTGCACGCCCTCCCGCTCGAGGAGCATGCGCTGCGACAGCTCCGCGCCCGGCGTCGCGCGTGCGCTCACCATCCCCTGTGCATTGATGACGCGATGCCACGGCACCGTGGTGCTCGATCGGAGCGCATGGAGGGCGTACCCGACCTGTCGCGCGTGCCCCGCCAGCTTCGCGAGCGTGGCGATCTGTCCGTACGTCGCCACGCGCCCGCGCGGGATGCGTCGCACCACGGCGTAGATGCGGTCGTAGGTTGTCGTCGTGCCGATCGTGCGCTCCGGTCTATTGCCCCGCCTGTGCCCGCTTCTTCCAGATGTTGGTGAGCTGAACGGTCGCGGTCGCCAGATCTACCGTCAAGGTGTCATGCTGGATGGCGGCGGTGCCCTCCGTGCGCAGCGGAAAGCCTGCGGAGATCTGGGTCCAATGGTTGCCGGAGACGACGTACGTGCCACTGTCGGTCGCCGTGGAATCGGGCGACTGCAGATGCACGGTCACCTTGTACGTATTCGGCGTGAGCACGAGTACCCCGTTCACCGATGGCGGCATGATCGGATGCTCGTCCGAGAAGCTCAGCGACACGAGATCGTAGGTGCCGACGAACTCGGGCGGTGCGGACTTCGTATTCGGCTCCGCGATGTCCATGGTGCAGGATGCGGCGACGGCAGCCATGGTCAGGCAGAGGGGAACGGTGCGAACACCAAAGGGGCGCTTCATGCGGCTCTCCTGTCCCGACCGAATGGATCGGGGCGACGCGGTCCTGTAAGAGGAGTGCGAGGGCGGTGATCATCGTGTTGATGGGTGTCTCGGGCGCGGGCAAGACGACGGTGGGGCAATTGCTCGCGGCCGACCTGGGATGGCCGTTCTACGACGCCGACGACTTTCATCCGCCGTCGAACGTCCAGGCGATGCGCGCGGGGCGCGCGCTGACCGATGCGGATCGAGCCGCGTGGCTCGACGCGCTGCATCGGGTGATTCGCGAGCTCGTGCACCGCGATGTCTCCGCGGTGCTCGCATGCTCGGCGCTCAAGCAGTGCTATCGCGAGCGACTGATCGGCGATGATGCCGCGATCGCCCAGGCGATGCGCTTCGTGTACCTGAAGGGGACGCCGGAGCTCATCCGGCAGCGGCTCGCGGCGCGCACGCGCCACTTCATGCCGGTCGCGCTCTTGCCGAGTCAGTTCGCGACTCTCGAGGAGCCGCGCGCGGCGGTGGTGGTCGATGTGTCGGCGGCACCGGCAACGATCGTGCAGCGCATCCGACGCGCGCTTGGCGTGTGAGCTCACGCCGATGCGTGTGCCCCAGCCGGCGGGCGGCTCGAGCGATGGCCTGCGATACTGCACCGGACTGCCACCTACGGCGATCAGGCACAGACAGCGTGCCACGCTCGGACTGAGAGCGTTCGATCGTTCGGTCATCGAGAGGCCCGCTAATGCAGGTTCCGGACCTCTCGTTACGCACACCGTCGGGTCGTTCGCTCAGGAGTGCTCGCGGCTCGGGCTGTCGAGGTGGAAGAAGTTGCTCTGACTCCCGTCCGCCTTGTGCTCCTGGAACACGAACACGAGCGCGCGATCATCGAACGGCGCGAACCATTGATCCCAGCTGATCTGCGCCAGCGTACTGCCCCCATAGCCGGGGAAGTTGAAGCGCAGCACGCCCGCGTTGTCGCCGTGCTCGGTGCCGGGCACCGCGGCGGGCGTCGCGTGGCGCTCGTCGGCCCAGTGCCGGATCACCTCGTGATCGCGTGTCGCGAGCGTCTGCCCGGCGCGATCCTCATGCTCGTCGGGCGAGTGGATCCACCGTGCGTGCAGCGTGCTCTCCGAGAGCTCGTTCGCGTGCTGCTCCAGGAACTTCCGGTCCTGCGCGTTGATGTTCGTCGCGCTCACGGCCGGGGCGCGCTTCTTCGCCGCCGTCTTCGTGGTGGTGCGCGCGCTCCGCTTGCGCGCCGGTGATTTGCGGGCGGTCTGCGTGGCGCTGCGCGTCTTGGTCGCCGTTGCTCGGCTGCTGCTCGTCCGCGTCGACGCACGCGACGTCGTGCTGCGCGAGCGCTTCGCCTTGGTCGCCGTGCGGGACGACTTCTTCGTGGACTTCGCGCCCGCGCGGCGCTTCGTCTTCGATGTGGCTGCCATCGGCCTCCCTCTCGAGTCTTCAGTCATCCATGCCGCGATGCTACAGCATGAGCCGGCGGCGCATGGGACATGCCGCATGGGATCAGGCGCCGCAAATAGTCGACGCAGCGCTCCGCTGACGGTGAACCGGGTGACGGTGAACCGGGGAAGCGACGCGCGTACAGCACACGTCTTGCACGCCTCCCCCGCGCACTGGACAGTCTGTCAGCGGCGATCGCCGCCCCACGCTCGATCGAACGGGGCGATCGCACGCTGTCGCGGTCACCGCATCGCAGGAGGACTCTCATGGTGGACACGCACAAGGGCGACCAGAGCCACAGCAGCGGCAACAAGAACGTCGGGAACGCTCCGGGCAATCAGTCGGCCGACCCGGCCCACCGGCGCGAAAGCGGGCGTGAGCACGCCGACGAACAGCGCCAGCACGCCACCCAGCACGGGAAGGGGAAGGAGGAGCGGAAGCATACCTAGCGGGATGCGGGAAGCGGGATGCGGGATGCGTCTCTCCCTCAGACCGACAGCGCTTCCGGCGGCTCCGCCTCGCGCCGTTCCGCATCCCCCAT
>DASSNR010000121.1:0-30644 GCA_035687925.1 Gemmatimonadaceae bacterium
GCGCCCAGTCACCGAGGTTGTCCTTCGTCACCTTCACGAGATTCATCTGCACGTGCGCCGGCACCTGCTTGTGCAGGTACACGTGGTCGACGATCGTGATCACCGACTGGTAGCCCCACAGATACGTGGGCTGCGCGAGCAGCACCGGCGTGAGCCCCTTGTCGATGTACTCGAGCTCGACGGGGAGCGCATCGACCGAGACGATCTTCACCTTGTTGGCGTCGAGATCGGTGAGCAACGCGCGCGTGAACAGCGCCCAGCCGCCGATCATCGCCCACCCCTGGATGTTCGGGTACGCGCGCTGGACGCGCAGCACTTCGGCGGCGGCGTCCTGCGGCGTCTCGATCGTGTGGAACGTGCCGACGATCGTGATCCCGGGATACTTCTTCGCCTCGTCCAGCGCGCCCTGCACGCGACGCTGCAGGTTGGGCGCGTTCTGATTGCCGGAGAAGACGGCGACGCGTCCCTTCCCGTGCATCTGCGCGGCCAGCTCGGACATCACCTGCCGGCCCATCGCCTCGTCGTCGCCACCATAGAACGAGAAGCGCTTCGAGTCCGGCGCGTCGCTGTCGAACATCATCACGGGGACGCCGCGCTCGACGGCCTCATTGATGGAGCCGGTGACCTTCCCCGCATCGCTCGCGGACACGAGGATCGCGTTGGCGCCGGTGTTCACCGCCTGCGCGATGCGCTGCGCCTGCAGCTCGGCGTCCTCCGACGGCGGCGTGAGCCAGTTGATGCGGATGTTGATGCCGAGCTGCTTGGACAGCGAGTCGGCCGCCTTCTCCGCACCCGTGCGCGCCGAGAGGAAGACGGGATTCGTCGAGCTCTTCGCGATCATCGCGATCGTGAACGTCTTGCCCGATGCGCCAGCCGATCCTCCGCCCTGCGCGCTCCCCGCGTTCGCGTGATCGCCACCACCGCACGCGACCATCCCCGCCGCGCACACCGCCACCGCGGCGCCTCGGAACCATCCTCGTACTCCGTGCATCCACCGCTCCTGTGGTAGAAGAGTTACACCGGTTCTGGTAGAAGACTTACGTCGGCTCTCGGGGCGGGCCCGCTCCCGCGGTGCGCGCCAGACGCCGGGCGAGCAGCTTCGTGCCGCTCTGGTCGAGCACGACCGCGAGGATCATCGCGCCACCGATGATGATCCATTCGTAGTTCTGATCGAGGTGCAGCGTACGGATCGCCTGGCGGATGAGCACGATCAGGATCGCGCCCAGCGTGGCGTTGATCGCACTGCCCTTCCCGCCGAGCAGGCTCGCACCACCCACGACCGCCGCCGCGATGACGTACAACTCGTACCCGGTTCCGTCGGACGACGATGCCGAGCCGTAGAAGGTCGCGCCGACGTATGCGGCGAGCCCCGCGGTGAGTCCGGACACGATGAACACACCGAGCGAGATGCGCGAGACGCTGAGCCCCGAGTAGCGGCTCGCCTCGGGGTTGCCGCCGATCGCGAAGACGTGCCGCCCCATGACGGTGCGGCCCAGGTAGATCGCGCCGAGCACGGTGACGAGGAGCATCACCAGGAGCGGCACCGGGTACAGCGCGGTGCCCAGTCCGAGGGAGGCCTTCGTGACGTCGGTGAGCGGCTCGGGAACGAGGATGCTCTCGGCGTGACTGGTGACGAACGCGAAGCCGCGGAACATCCACATCGTGCCGAGCGTGATGATGAAGGAGTGCACGCCGAGTCCGATGACCATGAGCCCGTTGGCGAGCCCGCAGAGGAGCCCGACGGCGAGGCACGTCGTGAGGCCGAGGAGCACGGTCTCCGTGGGGCCCATCGGACCGGCCGCACGGAGCACCATGGCCATCGTGACGCCGGACAGAGCGTAGATGGCACCGACGGAGAGATCGATCGCGCCGGCGATGATGACGATCGTGGCGCCCACTCCCATGATGGCGAACGCGCTCGCGTCGGTCGCCATCTGGATGAGCGTGTATTTGTTCAGGAAGTTGTTGACGGTCGCGCCGCTCACCGGATCGACATGGGAGCCGGCGCTGAGTGTGAGTGCCGTGCCGATGACGAGCAGGACGAGCACGATTCCCACCTGCTGCGACTGGAGCACGAGCCGGGCAGCCCGTGGCAGGACCGGCGGACGGCCCGCATTCTCACTGACAGCGTGCGTGAGGAGCTCCATGCGGCGGGATGGTGGTGGTTGTGGGGGGTTCGCGGGGGTGGGTGGCGCGCCAGTGTAAGCGCTTGCAAGATTACGGTTGGGCTCGCAACCTGTCAACGCAACGCTTACAGCCCATTGCGCCGGTGCTTGTGCGTCGCCGCCGCTCGTGAGATACTTGGCCGACGGAGTTCCGCGCAACCCCCGCCCCCCCGCTGTCCTCCGGAGCGAGAGCCCTCATGAATCTCGAAGATGTCGCGAAGCGCGCGAAGGTGTCCACGGCCACCGTCTCGCGCGTGCTCAATAATGTCGGGCGCGTTCGGCACACGACCAGCGCACGTGTCCTTCAGGCGGTCGAGGAGCTCAAGTACACGCCCAACCTGAACGCGCGCATGCTCGCGGGTGGACAGAGCCGCACCCTCGGCATGATCGTCTCGAACCTCGAGAACCCGTTCTTCCTCGACATCTTCCGCACCCTCGAGGCCGACGCCCACCGGCGCGGCTACGAGGTGCTCGTCGCCAACACCGACTACCGCCCGCAGTACCTCGTCTCGAGCGTGCACCTCATGCTCGGCCGCCGCGTCTCCGGGCTCGCGGTCGTGGTGTCGGAGATGAAGCCGTCGCTCATTCGCGAGCTCGCGGAGAGCCAGATCCCGGTCGTCTTCTACGACGTCGGCACGGCGCGCCCCAACATCACGAACATCAAGGTCGACTACCGGAAGGGGATGCAGCGGATCATCGAGTACCTGCACGGACTCGGGCATCGCCGCATGGCGTTCATCGGCCACCACCCGACGCTGGAGCCGCTGAACGACCGGAAGCGCACGTTTCTCGAGCTGGCGGCCGACTACGCGCCGCGCATGAAGGTCATGACGGTGGCGAGCGCCGACGGACCGATCGGCGGGCAGAACGCGGCGCGCGAGATCCTGAGCTCCGGCTTCCGCCCGACGGCGATCGTGTGCGTCAACGATTTCATGGCACTCGGCGTACTCCGGGAGTTGCACGCGCAGGGAATCGCGGTCCCCGACGAGATCTCCGTGACCGGCTTCGATGACATCGGGCTCGCCGGCTTCGTGAGCCCCGCTCTGACGACGGCGCACATCCCGCGCGAGGAGATCGGGCACCTGATCGGCGAGGCGCTCATTCCCGGGCCGAGGAGTCGCCGCTCGAGCGGGCGCGAGATCCGGATCGACACGGGGCTCGTCGTCCGGGAGTCGACCGCGCGGGCGCCGAGCCGTGCGGCGGGCCGGCGGACGACGGCGGCCAGCCGTGCCCGCGTAGGGGCGGCGAAGTAGGCCCCTGCCTCTTTCGCATCGGGCGCTGACACCCTATAGTGCAAGCGCTTACATCAACGAGGACCGGATGCGCATCCACCAGCTGCACTCGAATGCCGGCGGCAAGGCCGCCGCCTCACGCCCCGCCCCCGACGCCCCGCTCCGACCACCCGCTCCCCCCCCGGCCCCCGCCGCACCCCTCACCTTCGGGCTCCTCGTCGGCAACCGCGGCTTCTTCCCAGGGCACCTCGCGGAACAGGGACGCGCCGAGCTCCTCAGCGTACTCCAGAAGGAAGGGTTCGACGTGGTCACCCTCGGCGCCGACGACACGCGCTACGGCGCCGTCGAATCGCGAAACGAGGCCAAGGCGTGCGCTGCCCTCTTCCGCGCCAACCGCGATCGCATCGCCGGCATCATCGTCACCCTCCCCAACTTCGGTGACGAAGCCGCCGTGGCCGAAACGCTCCGCCTCGCGGGACTCGATGTCCCGGTCCTCATTCACGCCTGGGCCGACACGCCGGGGAAGATGGGGATCCAGTTCCGGCGCGACTCGTTCTGCGGCAAGATGTCCGTCTGCAACGCGCTCACCCAGTACGGCATTCCGTACTCGCTCACCTCGGTCCACACACAGCCCATCGAGTCGGACAGCTTCCGACAGGACCTCCACTGGTTCGCCGGCGTCTGCCGAGTGGTGAAAGGGCTCCGTACCGCGCGCATCGGCGCGATCGGCGCGCGGCCGGCCGCGTTCAAGACGGTGCGCTACAGCGAGAAGATCCTCGAGGCGAGCGGGATCGCGATCGAGCCCGTCGACCTCTCCGAGATCCTCGGCCGCGTCAACCGCCTCAGGGATGACGACGCGGCGGTACAAACGAAGCTCGAGCAGATCACGGCCTACGTCACCACCAAGGGCATCCCGCAGCCGGCGCTCCTCAAGATGGCCAAGCTCGGCGCGGTGATCGAGGGATGGATGCAGGAGGTCGACGTCACCGTCAGCGCCATCCAGTGCTGGACCGCCATGGAGGAATTCTACGGCGTGGTCCCATGCACGATCATGAGCATGATGAGCAATGACTGCATGCCGAGCGCGTGCGAGGTGGACGTGTGCGGCACGGTGAGCATGTACGCGCTCACGCTCGCCTCGCAAAGCCCGAGCGCGCTGCTCGACTGGAACAACAACTACGGCGAGGATCCCAACAAGGCCGTGTGCTTCCACTGCAGCAACCTGCCCAAGCACTTCTTCGAGGACGTCCGCATGGACTACCAGGAGATCATCGCGGGCACGGTCGGGAAGGACAACACCTACGGCACGGTCGTGGGGCGTGTGAAGGCGGGACCCATGAGCTTCGCACGCTTCTCGACGGACGATCGCACCGGCAAGATGCGCGGCTACGTGGGCGACGGCCGCTTCACCGCCGATCCGCTCAAGACCTTCGGCGGCGCGGGTGTGGTCGAGATCCCCAAGCTGCAGGAACTGCTGCACTACATCTGCGCGAACGGCTTCGAGCATCACGTCGCGGCGAATCTGTCGACCGTGTCGAGCATCCTCTACGAGGCCACCACGCGCTACCTCGGATGGGACGTGCTGTGGCATCGGTGAACGGCGCAATGCACGTCGCGGGCGTGGACTTCGGGACGCAGAGCGTGCGCGTCTCCATCGTCCACAGCCACGACGGGCCGGTAGGCTCGGGCGTCTCCGAGTACCCGGTCGTGCACAACGCCTCCGACCCGGACTTCGCCACGCAGTCGCACGACGCGCACATGGCGGCGCTCGTCAACGCCATGCGCACCGCGCTCGCGGCGGCACGCGTCGACGGCTCGGCGATCCGCGCCCTCGCGCTCGACACCACCGGCTCGACGGTCATTCCGGTCGGCGCCAATTTAGTACCACTCGACGACTATTACCTCTGGTGCGACCACCGCGCCACGGATGAAGCGGCGCGCATCACCGACGTCGCACACGAGCTGGGCATTCCCGCCATCGAGCGATGCGGCGGCGTCTACTCCTCCGAGTGGGGGTTCGCCAAGCTCCTGCACTGGCTCCGCCACAACCCGGACCGCCGTCACGCGCTGGTCACCGCGCTCGAGCATTGCGACATGGTCGCCGCGACGCTGTGCGGCATCACCGACGCGAGGCAGATCCCGCGCAGCGTCTGCGCCATGGGGCACAAATGGCTCTGGCACGCGGACCTTGGCGGCTACCCGTCCGATGAGTTCTTCTGCGCCGTCGATCCGCTGCTCGGTGGGATCGCGACGAAGATGCCGGGACGCTACGAGACCTCGGATCGAATCGCGGGCACGCTCACGCCCGAGTGGGCGGCGACGCTCGGACTCACCGCCGGCATCCCGATCCCCGTCGGCGCATTCGATGCGCACTGGGACGCGATGGGTGCAGGAATCGCCGAAGGCGACGTCGTCAACGTCATCGGGACGGCGACGTGCATCATGGCCATCTCGAAGCAGACTGCGTGCGTGCCCGGGGTGTGCGGTGTCGTGCACGGCTCCATCCATCCCGAGTACGACGGCATCGAGGCCGGGCTCTCGGCGACAGGCGATCTCTTCGAGGCGGTCGCGCGCCGAGCCGGCACGACCGTCGGCGCACTCTCGCAGGGACTCGACGCGTATCGCGCCGGTCAGACCGGGCTCCTGCGCATGACGTGGGACAACGGCGACCGCACGGTGCTCGTGAATCCGCGCCTCGGCGGCGTGATGCTCGGCTCGAACCTGCAGACCACGGCGCGCGATGAGCTGTTCGCCGCCATCGAGGGGACCGCGTTCCACACGCGCATCATCCTCGAGCGGATGGGCGAGCACGGCGTCCCCGTCGAGCGCGTCATCCACGGCGGCGGCATCCCGCAGAAGAACGCGGTGCTCAACCAGGTATACGCGAACGTCCTGAACAAGCCGGTGCTCGTCCCCGAGCGCCCGATCACCAGCCTCGGCTCGGCGTTGTTCGCGCTCGTGGCTGCGGGTGCGTACGAGACGCTCGAGGATGCGCAGCGTGCGGTGTGTCCATCGTACCGCACCGTGCACCCGGATCCGGCTGCACACCGGACCTACGAGCGGCTGTATCCGATGTACCGGTCGCTCTACTTCGGGTTGGGGAGCCCGGACTCGGAGCCCGTCTCGATCGGCACAATTCTCCCCGAGCTCCGAGCCGTCGCGGCCGACGTTCGCAGCCAGACCTGACGCACTTGCGTGCTCGTCATTCCGAGCGACAGCGAGCAATCTCGCGCTGTCGTCATTCCGAGCGAAGCGAGGAATCTCGGGGGATTGTCATTCCGAGCGAGAGCGAGGAATCTCGGCCCTCGGTGTCATTCCGAGCGCAGCGAGGAATCTCATTCTGCCGGCGAGATCCCTCGCTGCGCTCGGGATGACAATCTCCATCGGGATGACAAGCGCTCCGTTATACCGACTTCGGCTGCCCGTAGTACGCGTTCTTCCCGTGCTTCCGGAGAAAGTGCTTGTCGAGCAGCGCCGAGGAGATGGGGGACGCCTGCGGGTTGAGCGCCGCCGTGTCGTACGCCATGCGCGCCACCGTCTCGAGCAGCGATGCGGTCTCGACCGCGTCGGTCACCGTCGGCCCCCAGCAGAAGCTCGCGTGACCGGCGACGAGCACGGCGGACATCGCCATGGGGTCGAGCTCGCAGAACCGCCGCACGATCGCGTGTCCCGTGTTCTCCTCGTAGCGCGAGGCGATCTCCTCGGACGTCATCGGCTCCGTGATCGGGACCGGGCCGTGGAAGTAATCCGCGTGCGTCGTCCCCATGCACGGGATCTCGCGGCCGGCCTGCGCCCAGACGGTGGCGTAGTGCGAGTGCGTGTGCACGACCCCGCCGAGCGCGGGAAAGGCGCGATAGAGCACGAGGTGCGTGGGCAGGTCGGACGACGGGCGCATCGTCCCCTCGACGATCTGGCCATCGAGGTCGGTGATGACGAGATCCTCCGCGCGCATCCGATCGTACGGCACGCCGCTCGGCTTGATGACGACGAGCCCCTCGTTGCGCGCGATGGCGCTCGCGTTCCCGAAGGTGAAGAGCGCGAGTCCTCGGCGTGAGAGCTCGAGATTCGCGCGGAGGACTTCGTCGCGGAGCGTCGCCAACATGACGGATTCGGTGGAAGGAGGAGCGCAGGTGTAAGCGCTTGCAATCGTAGTCCGGGCTCCCGGTGGCGTCAATGGCCGGCGGCGGGACGCGGCGTACACGTCCGCAACATGATCGACGGACGGCGAGCGGTGGTGAACAGACAAACGGAGAGCGTGAAACATGACGGATCGCGTATCGCGCAGAGACGTACTCAAGAGCCTCGGCGTCGTCGGCGCTGGCACCCTGCTGGGGATGCGTTTCCCAGGCGAGCAACCGATCCCGTTGGGCACGGCTCGCATCGCCGGTGGCGACGTAGAAATCACCGTGACGCCCGTGAGCGCGCGCACAGTCCGTATCACCATCACCCCGGTCGCGAACGGCCGCACGAAGCCGATCCCGGAGGACGGGTCGCTCGTCGAGCACCTCACCTCCTCGCCGCCGACGCGCATCACGGAGCTCTCCAAGCCGAGGCGGGTTCGCGCCGGCGATCTGAACGTGAGCCTGACGCCCGATCCGCTCACCGTTCGCGTCGAGTCGAGCGATGGCCACACGGTCCAGAAGCTCCGCATCGACGAGGCGACCGGCGGCGTCGCGTTCCCCTTGGGCGACGGCCCCGTATTCGGACTCGGCGAGGGCGGGCCACAGTTCGACCGCCGTGGCTCCGCCTATCGCATGCGGAGCGGTCAGGGCGGATACGAGCTGCGCACGCACGGCAGCCGTGTACCCATCCCCTGGCTCATCGGGACCGCGGGGTGGGCGATGTTCATCCACCAGCCATACGGCACGTTCGATCTCACCGGCGACGAGGGACGTTTCGCCCCTCGCGCGCCACGCGACACGAATCGCGCGGAAGCAAACGACGACGGCGCGAGCACCGCATCCGATGCCGGCACGGCACTCCCCCTCGACATCTTCGTCGTCGCCGCGCGTGAACCGGCCGAGGTGATGCGCGAGTATGCTCGGCTCACAGGACTCCCGGAGATGCCGCCACTCTGGGCCTTCGGCTACCAGCAGTCGAGTCGCACCCTTCCCAGTCGCGACGTGGTCATGTCCGTCGCGCGCACCTTCCGCGAGAAGCGGTTGCCCTGTGATGCACTCATCTATCTCGGCACCGGCTTCGTGCCGTCGGGGTGGAATACGGCGAACGGCTCGTTCGAGTTCAACCCACGTGTGTTCCCCGACCCCGCCGCGATGCTCCGCGAGCTGCACAACGAGCACTTCCGCGTCGTGCTGCACGCCGTGATCCTCACGCGCTCACTGCACGGCACGGTACACGACGCGTGCGACCTCTCGCGCTTCGATGAGACGGAGGCGAGCTGCTACTGGGACGCGCACCGCAAGCTGCAGGCGATGGGCGTCGACGCGTGGTGGCCGGACGAGGGCGATCCGCTCAACGCCGCATCGCGCCTCACGAGAATCCGGATGTACTGGGAGGGCCCGCAGCTCGATCAGCCGAACGTGCGCCCGTACGCGCTCCATCGGAACGGCTACGCGGGGATGCAGCGCTACGCGCCCTTCCTCTGGTCGGGTGATGTCAACTCCACGTGGGAAACGCTGCGCACGCACATCCCGAACGCGATCAACACCGGACTTACCGGCATCCCCTACTGGGGCACGGACACCGGCGGCTTCATCCCGACCAAGGAGTTCACCGCGGAGCTGTTCGTGCGCTGGTTCCAGTTCAGCGCCTTCTGCACGCTGTTTCGCTCGCATGGTCGCACGTGGATGCTGCGACTCCCGTGGGGGTGGGACACGGGAGAGCTCGGTCCGGCGGAGATCGGCAACTCCGGCGTCGCCGCCGATCCTGACCCGAGCGAGCTGCACAATCCGAATGTCGAGCCCATCTGCCGGAAGTACCTCGAGCTCCGCTATCGCCTCATCCCCTATCTCTACACGGCGGTGCACGAGGCGCACGAGACGGGGCTGCCGATCATCCGCGCGCTCTGGCTTCACTACGCTGATGATGCGACGGCTGTCGTGCGGGGTGACGAGTATCTGTGGGGGCGCGACATCCTCGTCGCGCCGGTGACCGAGGCGGGCGCCACGTCGCGCACACTCTACCTCCCGCACGGCAGCTGGTACGACTTCTGGACGGAGGAGCGAACGGACGGGGGACGCGAGATCACACGGACGGTGGACCTCGAGACGATGCCGCTCTACGTGCGCGCCGGCGCAATCGTCCCGCTCGATCCGGTCAAGCAGTACACCGCGGAGAAGGTGGACGGACCGCTCACGCTCGTCGTGTACCCTGGCGCCGACGGCGCATTCACGATGTACGAGGACGACGGCTCGAGCTTCGACTACCGCAAGGGCGCGTGGATGGGGCTCGCGATGGCGTGGGACGATGCGAAGCGCACGCTCACGCTGCGTCTCGCACAAGGATCGCGGATGCTCGCACCGAAGCAGCGGAAGATCGAGGTGCGGGTCGCGGGAACGTCCGCAACGCGCTCGGTGATCTTCGACGGGAAGCCGATACAGGTGCGACTCTGAGTGAGCGTAGTCTCGCTGGACGCTGTCATTCCGAGCGGAGCGAGGGATCTCGGGCCCTTGTCATCCCGAGCGTGAGCGAGGGATCTCGGGCTGCCGGCGAGATCCCTCGCTGCGCTCGGGATGACATCTCGCGGCCCGCGTCTAGCGGATCACTTCCGGCACCGGGCCGATGCGCCACCCCTGCGTCGCGGTGATGCGCGCCTTCTGCGTCAACGTCTTTCCGTCCGCCTGTAACGTGACGGTGTAGTCGCCGAGCGGCGCCAGCGGATCGAGCACGGTGCGACTCGCGCGGCCGGGCGGACGCGGGGCACCATCACCTCGCGCACTCGCGGCGCGAGCACCCACCGTGCTCCGCACCGGCCGGCCGTACGTGCACTCGCCCGGACGCGGCTCGCGCGACGGGCCGCGTCGCCTGCGCTCCTCCAGACGGGTGCTCCACACGATGCAGTTCATCCCGGGCGCGGTCGGCCCCGCGATCGTCGCCACCGTCTGCCCCTCGGCGTTGGCGATGGTGATCGTCACGTCCCCCGTCCCCTGGCGCGCGAGGTAGCAGCGAATCACCATCCCGTCGGGCTCGTTCGGCGTCTGCAGCTGGCGTTGGCCGAATAAGTAATCATTCGCGCCGAATTGGTAGGTGACGCGCTGTACCGTCGGCGCGATCGCGAACAGATGCACGTCCTCGGCAAGCATCGCCGGCGTCATCTCCTGCAGCGGCTCGATGTTCGTGATGTAGATCCCGCGCCCGTACGTGCCGAGGATCAGGTCGTTCGCCCGCGGATGGACGAGCAGATCGTGCACCGGGATCCTGGGCATGTTGTTGTTCATGTTCACCCAGTGCGTGCCGCCATCGATCGTCACGTACACGCCCGCATCGTTCCCCACGAAGAGCAGATCGGGATTCTTCCGGTCCTCGACGATGACGTTGATCGGCTCGTTCGGGAGATCGCCGACGATCGAGTGCCACGTCGCGCCGTAATCATCGGTGCGATAGAGAAATGGCCGGAAGTCGTCGAACTTGTAGCCGCGCTTCGCGACGTAGGCCCTCCCCGGCACATGGGACGAGGGGAACACTCGACTGACGTACGCATCCTCGCGCGCGCCGAGCGTGGTGAGCTTGGCCGTCATGTCCGTCCAGCTCTTCCCGGTGTTCCGCGTGAGCCACACCCTCCCGTCGCTCGTCCCCACCCAGATCACGCCGGCCGTGAGCGGCGACTCCGCGATCGTGGAGATGGCGAACCACGGGATGCCGCCGGGGATCCCGCCTTCCGACTCGGGCAGGATCTTGTCCGCCGGATGCGTGCTCAGATCGGGACTGATCTCCGTCCAGTGATCGCCGCGATCGGTCGAGCGCAGCAGGACCTGCGTGCCGAGGTAGATGACTTTGCTGTCGTGCGGCGAGATGGCGAGCGGCGTCTCCCAGAGGAAGCGGTACGGCGGTTTGGTCGAATCGCGCTGCGGCGTGATGTTCGTGCGGTAGCCGAGCTTCTGATCGACGCGCTCCGGCGCACCGTATTCTCTCGTGGTGTAGAGCCAGCGGCTGTCCGTGGGATCGGGAAGCGTGACGATGCCATCGCCGTCGCCGACCGCGTACCAGTCCTGCTCCGTGATTCTCCCGGACGCGCTGTTGGATGGCCCGCGCCAGTTCTCGTGATCCTGCAGCCCAGCGTAGACGTTGTATGGGTCCTCGTTGTCAGCGCCGAGCGAATAGACTGAGCCGAGCGGCAGGTTCGAGTACGCGTCGCTCGACTTGCCGCCGTCGTAGGAGACCGCGATCCCGCCATCGCTCCCGAGGATCATGCGATCCGAGTTCTCGGGATCGAACCAGAAGGTGCGGAAGTCGCCGAAGAAGTTGGGGAAGACTCGGCCATCGAAGCTCTTCCCGCCATCGTGCGACAGACCGCCCGGGTAGCCGGTCAGAAAGAGGACCTTGTCGTTGTTGGGATCGACGCGGATCTGGTTGAAGTAGTACGGACCCTTCGGGCTCACGTTCACGGAGTCGGGGTTCATCTTGGTCCACGTCGCGCCGCCGTTGTCGGTGCGATACACCTCGCCGCCGATCGTGGGAAATCGCTGTCCGGGACCGCCAGCGCTCGGGCCAGTCGGCGCCGTCGCTCCCGGGCGCAGATTCTCGTTCTCGACGATGGCGTAGAGGATCTCCGGATTCTTGCGATAGATGTCGAGCCCGATCCTCCCGATCTTCCCCGAGGGGAAGCCACCGGCGAGTCGAGTCCAGTGCGCACCGGCGTCGGTCGTCTTGTAGATCCCGCTCTCGGGCCCGCCATTGATCATCTGCCAAGGGAGCCGAGTCTTGTCGTAGGTGGCGGCGTAGAGGACGTTCGCGTGCTGCGGATTCATCACGAGGTCGATCACGCCGATGTTGTCGTTGATGTAGAGCACCTTCTGCCACGTCTTCCCGCCGTCCGTCGTCTTGAAGACGCCGCGCTCCGCGTTCGTGGAATAGAGGTGCCCCATCGCCGCGACGTACACGATGTCGGGGTTGGTGGGATCGATCACGATGCGGGCGATGTGCTGCGTGTCGTCGAGCCCCATGTGCGTCCACGTCTTCCCGCCATCGGTGGACTTATAGACACCATCGCCGGCGTACGAGCTCCGCGAGGTGAAGGCATCGCCGGTCCCCACCCAGACGATATTGGGGTTGGAGGGTGCCAGCGTGACGTCGCCGATCGAGAGCGAGGGCTGGTCGTCGAACAGCGACTCCCACGTCGTGCCGTTGTTCGTCGTCTTGAAGACGCCGCCGATCCAGGGCGCGACGTACATCGTGTAGAGATGTGCCTTCTCGGGGAACGCCGGCACGTCGATGTCGGCGATGCGCGCCTGCATGCGGAAGGGCGCGATGTTGCGGTAGGTGAACGCCGACAGCAGCTGTTGGTCGAATGGGTGCTGCGCGTGCGCGCTGGCCGATGGGATCGATACGCCGGCTGCGACGATGATGGCAGCGACCGCCTTCGCGAGTCTCATGTCCGCGTCTCTCCCTGAAGGACGGGATATTGTATCCAATGATCCGCCCCGCCACAATCGTGAGCGGGCGCCACGAGAGCGGACGCGACGATCACGTGGGGCGCTCCGCGCGATGCGCCTCTTCCCGTCCCGCATCCGACGCCGTAGACTCGGACGTCCCGCTCCCCGATGTCCCCGCTCTGCCTCCGAGCCTGGAGCCGCTTACGTGATGCGCATCGCCCTCGGCAGCAGCGTGTCGCTCCTCATCGTGCTCGCCCCCAGCGTCCGCGCCCAGGCGCCCGTGGACTCCGCGCTCGCTGCCTACATCGCCGGCATCAAGGCCGTCGATAGCCACGCGCACCCCATGCGCCCCATCGCGCCCGGCGCGCCGCCCGACACCGAGTACGATGCGCTTCCGCTCGGCGGCATCCCGCCCTTCCCGCTCCCGTGGCGGTTCCGCCCCGAGAACCCCGAGTGGCACACCGCGCAGCACGCGCTCTACGGCGTGCGTCTCGCCGACACCGGCGCCGCATACCGCGACGCGCTGCACGCCGCCGTCAGCCGCATCCAGCAACAGCAGGGTGAGCACTTTCCCGACTGGGTGCTCGATCACATCGGCACGCAGGTGATGCTCGCCAACCGCATCGCGCTCGGCCCCGGCCTGGAGCCGCCGCGATTTCGCTGGGTGTCGTTCGTCGATGCGCTCATGCTGCCGCTCGACACGCGCGCCGAGGCCGCTCGCACACCGGACACGCGCGCGCTCTATCCACTCGAGGCGAAGCTGCTGCATCGCTACCTCCACGACCTCGGCGTCGCCGCGCTCCCGCGCACGCTGGATGCGTACGTCGCGACCGTCGTCGTCCCCACGCTCGAGCGCCAGCAGCGTGGAGGTGCGGTGGCCGTGAAGTTCGAGGCCGCCTACCTCCGCCCGCTCGACTTCGACGACCCCGATCCCGCGCTCGCGCGCCGTGTGTACGCGCGCTACGTGGGTGGCGGCACGCCCACGCACGCCGAATACAAGGCGCTCGAAGATTATCTCTTTCGTGTGATCGCGCGCGACGCGGGACGGCGCGGGATGGCCGTGCAGATCCACGACACCGAAGGCTTCGGCGGCTTCTACTCCGCGCGCGGCAGTGCACCGCATCTGCTGGAGCCGGCGCTCAACGACTCCACGCTCCGTGGCACGAACTTCATCATCGTGCACGGCGGCTGGCCGCTCGTCGGAGAGACGGAGTCGCTCCTCTCGAAGCCGAACGTCTACACCGACATCTCGGCGATCTCGCTCTTCATCGAGCCCACCGAGCTCGCGCGCGTGCTGCGACAGTGGCTGGGCGAATGGCCGGAGAAGGTGCTGTTCGGCACCGATGCGTTCGACGGCGGTCCCGAACAGGGATGGGCGGAGGCGGCGTGGCTCGGCACGACCTCTGCGCGCCACGCGCTCGGCATCGCGCTCACGGGGATGATGCGCGACGGCGAGATCACCCGCGACCGCGCCGAGCAGCTCGCACGCATGGTGATGCGCGACAACGCGATCGCCGCGTACCACCTCACGCTGCAGTAGCGCGGTATTCGGAGCGCGGGCACTATTTAGTATCGCCGCGCTCCGAATACCGCGTCACGAACGCTGCGTTACTTCCCGCCCTCGCACCCCGGCAGCCGGAACGCTCCGATGCGCGTGGAGTAGATCGGCGCGCTCTGCTTGTAGTAGTCGCCCACGTACCAGATCGTGCAGTCGTCGCTGGGATCGACGGCCGTCTGCGTGTAGTCCTCCCACCGCTGTGTGTGCTCCTGCACGCCGTGGCCTTCGACGAGCACGGTCTCATGGAGCGTCAGACGCCCGAGCGAATCGTCCGCGAGTCGAGCCGCGAAGCGCTGTCCCGTGTACTGCGATGCGCCGCCGAACGAGTAGCCGATCCCGATGTCGCCCTTCGCATCGATGGCCGGGCTCGCCATCCACCGGTACATCGAATCCGGCGCGAACGTCCCCTGCTGCCGGAGCGAGAGCGCGCGGTTGGCGCCCACCGTGAATTCGTACCACCGCACGCCGCCCGCGCCCTCGGAGCTCGCCACCGAATGCACGGCGACGATCGACTCGCGCCCATTCACGTTCCGGTAAACGACGCGCGCCATGAGCTTGTCGCCCTGCGCGTCGAGTCGCGTGTCGGTGCCGGGCTGCGGCACGCACTTCGTGAGCTGCCCGTCGCACAGGTAGTGATACGGCGCGACGGCAATCTTCGTCGGCCCCGTCACCGTCGTCTTCGACGGATCCGCCCAGTCGACGTGATACTGCCACGCGTAGATGCCGTCGTCCGCGAACACGTTGCGCAACTGCGTGCCGCCGGCGGCGAGCATGATGTTCGGCGCACCCGCCGGCGGCAGCGCGCGCCCCTCGAGATCGGCGTTGTTCAGGAAGTTCACGCCGTCGATGATGTAACACTGCTCCGTGGCCGGCTCACCCTTCAGCATGCGTGCGCGATCCGCCACGCACGCCTGCTTCTGGATCACCTTGTCGCCCGTGCTGGTCGGCACGTAGTAGCCATCGGTCCACACTGCGGGGCGCGGGTAATCCGGGAAGAGTGGACGCAGAAACTCGTAGCGATACCACGAGCCCGTAGGATCGGGGCTCGTGCTCACCGCGTAGCACATCGAGTAGGGTCCCGTCCCCTCCGGCGGACGCTGACCCATACGCTGGCGTCGCTGCGCGATGTCGCGCTGATTCTCGGCCGCCTGCCGTGCCTGCGCCTCGGCGGACGTCGGCGGCACCGTCGGCGGAACGAACAGCTTCGCGGCGCGACCCGGCTGCCCCTTCACGCCCGGCGGGCTCAGGTGCGCATGGCCGTCGGCCGTCCACGGCGCCGGTTGATCCGGACGCTCGGCGGCGCGGCGGAAGATCGGCATCACGATCAACCACCGGTCCGCGAGCTGATCGTAGCGCACCACGGCGTCGCCGTTGTTGCGTGCCTCGCACGTGCCGCCGAACCCCTTGAACACCGTGTTCGTCGGCACCGCGCCGTACAACACCTTGCCGGTCGTGTCGAACTTCGCGCCCTTCTTCGTGAAGATCGCGAGGCGCGAGTTCACGATCTGCACGATGTGATTCGGGCCGACCGCGAGACTGTTGTCCGACGGGTTCCGTCCCGTCGACGGTCCCTGCGGGCCATCGAAGCCGTAGCCCAGGCCATCGAAGCTCGCGACGAGCGTGGCGGGGGCGCGTGTGCCCTGCGCGTGCTGCTCGACGGCGGCACCGGCTGCGGAGACTGCGCTCGTCGCGGGCTCCCCGGCCGTCCGGCTGCAGGCGACGACGAGTGATGCGAGGAGGACGGCGCGCACGGGGGTCGATGCGCGCAGCATGAGGGATCGATCGACGCGAGATGTCATAGGGGATGCGGTCGGGGACGGGCTTGGGATATTGTATCCAGACGACCGAATCCCATCGTACGGGCCGGCTCGAGGGGTGTCAAGAGAATCGGGGAGCCCGCGCGCTCTGGTGAGCCATGCCACTCTTGGATACAATATGCAATCGGAGCCGCTCCCCATGGAGCCCGCCGCACCGCCGCCCGCGCTGACGCAGCGCGATCTGCGCCACCGCCCATTGCCTCCCCGCTCGAGAGGGATTCCGCCATGCACCCATCGCCCTCCAGACACTCGCGCGGCCGTACCGCCCGCGCGGTCTTCACGCGCCGCGCCGCGGCCGCACTGAGCACTGCCGTACTCGCGCTCGCCGGTCCGCCGCGCGCCGCAGCACAGACCGTGAATCCCGCCTCGTACGCCGGCATGCGCTGGCGCTCGATCGGCCCGTACCGCTCGGGCTACGTCTACGCGGTCTCGGGCATCCCGAACAACCCCGCGGTCTATTACATCGGCCTCCCGGAAGGGGGCGTGTGGAAGACGACGGACGGCGGCACCGTCTGGAAGCCGATCTTCGATGCCGAGCACGTCCCGTCCATCGGCGCCGTGTCAGTGGCTCCTTCCCATCCCGACATCGTATACGTCGGCACGGGCGACCCGACGGGTTGGTCCTTCACGCCTGGCAACGGCGTCTACAAGTCCACCGACGCCGGCGCAACGTGGACCAACATCGGCCTGAAGTCGACGCGCTACATCACGTCGCTCATCGTGGATCCGCGCAACGCGGACATCGTGCTCGTGGGCGCGCTGGGGTCCGCGCAACGCGGCGGTGGCGACGCGAACAGTGCGCGCGGTGTCTATCGCACCACCGACGGCGGCCGCACGTGGACGCACGTGCTCTACGTCGATGCGCACACCGGCGTGAGCAACATGAGCTACGACTACAGCGATCCCCGCATCATCTTCGCCGTGTTCCAGCGGAGTGGCGTCAGGCGTGCGGCCGGCGCTCGCGATGCGCTCGCGCCACTCGGCACGGGCATCTACAAGTCCACGGATGAGGGCGCGACCTGGCACGAGCTGTCGGGACAGGGGCTACCCAAAGACACGCGAGGGTTCGAGCTCGCGGTGGCGTCCGGCACGCACGGTCGCCGAGTGTACGTCGAAGCGCTGGGGACGGGGCGCGACGCGGGCGGCGTCTATCGCTCCGATGATGGCGGGCGCACCTGGTCCCTCGGCACGACGCAGATCCTGAGCGCCGGCGGCCACATCTACGTCGATCCCAAGAATCCGGATCTCGTCTATCTGATGGGCACGGCCGTGTATCGCTCGGTTGATGGCGGCCGCCACTTCGTCGCCTACAAGGGCTCGCCCGGTGGCGACGATCCGCGCGATCTCTGGATCGACCCTGCAAACCCGCAGCGCATGCTCATGGGCGTGGATCAGGGACCGGCCATCACGATGGATGGCGGCGCGACGTGGACGCCCTGGTACAACCTGCCGAACGGTCAGTTCTATCGCGTCTCGACGGACAACCACTTCCCCTATCGCGTGTGCGCGCCGCAGCAGGACAGCGGCACCGCGTGCGTGCTGAGCCGCAGCGACTTCGGCGAGATCCGCACGAAAGATTGGGCATCGGTGGGCGGCTTCGAGAACGGCTTCATCGTGACCGATCCGCTGAACGATCGCTGGGTGTACACGCAGGGATGGTATCACGTGCTGCGACGGTACGACCGCAACACGGGCCAGGTTGCGGTCATGTACATCCCGACACCCGAGGATCACTTCGGCGGCGCGCCGCCGCTGGCCTTCTCGCCGCAGGATCCGCACACGCTGTACATGGGTGCGCAGTACGTGCTGGCCTCGAGCGACAGCGCGCGCACGTGGCGTCACATCAGCCCCGATCTCACCACGCGCACCGATGTCGCTTCCGCCGACGGCGCTGCGGCACCAGCCGGCCGCGGCCGCGCGGCGGCGATTCAAACACTCGCCCCCTCGACGGTAGCCGCGGGCGAGATCTGGGTGGGCACGAGCAACGGGCTCATTCAGCTCACGCGCGACGGCGGCGCGCACTGGACGAACGTCACGCCGCCGACCATGCCGGCGCGTGCCGCGGTGAACATCATCGACCCGTCGCATCACGATGCGGGCACCGCCTACGCCGCCGTGGACGTGGGCGGCGATGATCATCCGCACATCTATCGCACCACCGATTTCGGTGCACATTGGGACGAAATCGTGACCGGACTTCCCACCGACGCACTGGTCCGCGTGGTGCGTGAGGACGCGGCCGATCCCGACCTGCTCTACGCCGGCACCGTGACCAGCGCGTGGGTCTCCTTCGACAAGGGCGACCACTGGCAGTCGTTGCAGCTCAACCTGCCGACCACCGTCATCAGCGACATGGACGTCCACGGCAATGACCTCGTGATCTCCACCTACGGACGCGCGCTCTGGATCCTGGACGATGTCACACCGCTCCGTCAGATGCGCTCCGCGATGGCGTCATCGTCCAAGGCGTTCCTGTTCGAGCCCGCGCCGGCGTACCGCATGCGCTGGGACAACATCGAGGACACACCGCTGCCGCCTGAGGTGCCGGCCGGACAGAATCCGCCCGAAGGCGCGATCATCGATTACGACCTGAAGACGCCCGCATCCGGGCCGATCACGCTGTCGGTATACGACGCCGACAATCATCTCGTGCGGCAGTACTCGAGTGTCGCCGCGCCGCCGGACAGCTTCGCGCCGAACATCCCGGCGTACTGGCTCCAGGCGCCGATCGTGCTCGACACCACGCCCGGCATGCATCGCATCGCCTGGGACCTGCGCTACCCGCCGCCGGCCGCGCTGCGCTACGGCTATTACGGCAACCTGCTCGACTACACTGAGTACACGCTGAACGTGCACGCCATCAAGGGTGAGACCCCGCGCGTCCAACCCACCGGGCCGCTGGTGGCGCCAGGCACGTATCGCGTCGCGCTGACGGTCGATGGACAGACGTACACGCAATCGCTCAAAGTCGTGAATGATCCGCGCATCCCCATGACGCAGGCGCAGCTCGTGGCGCAGACGCAGTTTCAGCTGCGCATGACGGCCGGCATGGCGGTGAGCTACCAGGAGTTCAATCGCATTCAGGCGCTGCGCTCGACGCTCTCGACCGATGAGGCGCACGCCCAGGGGAAGCCTCACGCCGCGGACATCATCGCCGCCGCGAAAGCGGTCGACGCGAAAGCCGACTCACTGGCCAACGGCCCGCAGGGCGGATTCGGACCGGCCAATCGTGAGCTGGCTCGTCACCTCGAGGACATGGAATCCGGCGACGTCGATCCCACCGAGAGCGATCTGGCGGCCGCTCATCTGAACTGTCAGGACATCGACGCCGCGCTCGCCGGTTGGCGTGAGTTGCAGACGACTGATGTGCCGACGCTGAACGCGCTGCTGACGGCAGCGCATCTCGCGCCGCTGCCGACTGTCGAGGTATCGACGGCGCCCGCGTGTACGGTGGGAGGGAACGGCGACGGGCAGTAGGCCGAACGAACGCGGCGCCGCCGTGATGCCTGTCGTCTGCTCAGCGATCCACGAACGACATCTGCCGTTCGTTGTACCGCGGCCCCGCCACGCGTCCCGGCGGCAGCGCTGCATCGAGCTCACGCATCTCGGCCGCACTGAGCGCGATGCTCGCCGCGCCCACGTTCTCCTCGAGATACGTCCGCCGCTTCGTCCCCGGGATCGGCACGATGTCGTCGCCTTTGTGCAGCAGCCACGCGAGCGCGATCTGCGCCGGCGTCGCGCCCGTCCGCGCAGCGATCTCGCGCACGGTTCCCGCCGCTCGCATGTTCGCGTCGAAATTTTCGCCCTGAAAGCGCGGATCGCCGCGCCGGAAGTCGTCTTCCGGATATTCCTCGGCGCGCTTCACCGCGCCGCTCAGGAATCCACGGCCCAGCGGCGCGAACGGCACCAACCCGATCCCCAGCTCGCGCAGCAGCGGGATGATGCGCGGCTCCAGATTCCGCTCCCACAGCGAGTACTCGCTCTGCAGCGCCGAGATCGGATGCACCGCGTGCGCACGGCGGATGTTCTGCTCTCCCGCTTCCGACAGTCCGAGATATCGCACCTTCCCCTCGCGCACGAGCTCCGCCATCACGCTCACCACATCTTCGATCGGTACCCCGGGATCGACGCGGTGCTGATAGAGGAGATCGATGTGATCGGTGCCGAGCCGGCGCAGCGAACCCTCGACTGCCTGCCGCACGTGCTCCGGGCGACTGTCCAAGCCGAGCGGCTTGATGTCGAGGCTCTCCGCGCGATCGTCTCCGATGCGCCACCCGAACTTGGTGGCGATGATCACCTGGTCGCGCCGCCCTTTCAGCGCGCGCCCCAGCAGCTCCTCGTTCGTGAACGGTCCGTACACCTCGGCCGTATCGAGGAACGTGACACCGAGCTCGATCGCCCGATGAATGGTGGCAATCGATTCGTGCTCGTTCGTCGGGCCGTACGACTGACTCATGCCCATGCAGCCGAGGCCGATGGCGGAGACGCGGAGACCAGCCGAGCCGAGCGTGCGAGTAGGGAGCGTCGTCATGATGCTTGGAATATGCGCGTGTCGCATCGCGTGTGCTATCTTCGTTTCCTGAGACACATCCCACCTGCGGCGCCGCGTCGTTCTCCCTGGGCCGCGCGCAAAATCCAGTAGCGTCGACAGGCCAGCTCCACGAGCTCGAATGGACAGCGACACGTCATCACGCCTCCCAATTCCGCCCGGCGACACGCCCGAGACGTCTCCCGTCACCCGCCGCCGCTTCCTCCAGACGGCCGGCATCCTCGGCGCCGGCCTGACGCTCGCCCCCGGCGCCGTCGCGCAGAGCGATCCGCATCGCTCCGCATCGGACGTGCACTCCGCCCCGCCGAGCTCGCCCTTCGATGTCCGCTTCGACGCCGGCGCCATCGTCAGCCTCAAGTACGCGCACGACACGGTGAACACCGAATACATCGCCCCACGCGGCCGACTGGGCGATGTGATCGTTCGTCATCGCCCGGCAGGCCGCGATACGTCGTGGCAGCCGACGGACACCGCCACGCTCGCCGATGCACGGCGCGTCACGCAGAGCGCCGACGGCGCGCAACACGACGCCGCATACGAGATCGCGGACGGTGGCACGCCGCTCCTCTCGGTTCAGTCGCGCTTCACCTTCGATGACCGCGCCGTTCGCTGGACCGTCACCGTTCGCAACCGCGCGCACCGTCCCCTCGAGATCGGCGATCTCGCACTCCCGCTCCCGATGACGAGCGCGCATCGCCACGCGAAGTCGGAGCCTGCGAGCGTCCTCAAGCACAGCTTCATCTCGGGCCACGGGTCGTTTCTCTTCTGGATGCGCTCCAACAGCGTGGGGCCGTTTCTCACCATGACACCGCTCGACGGCACGAGCCTCGAGTACTGGGATGCAGAGAGCGGCGACTACCACGTCTACGTGCACTCTGCCGCAGCCGGCGCCATAGCGCGCGAGCACGGGTGTCGCTGGCGACAGCCCAACACGAGTGTCACGCTCGCACCCGCCGGTTCGTCGGGCGATGCGCGCAGCTACGGCATGAAGCTGCAGTGGGCGGATGGGTACGACGCCGTGCGCCAGCTGCTCGTGGACGAAGGGCTCATCGATGTGCACGTGGTCCCCGGCATGACGGTGCCCTCCGATCTCTCCGCCCGCATCGCGCTGCGCACCACGCAGCGCATCGCGGGCGTCGACGCCGAATTCCCGCGCGATACGAAGATCACATCGCTCGGGACGAAGGGCGACATCCATCTGTACGAGGTCCGCTTCGCGAAGCTCGGCGAGAACCGGCTTACCGTCCGCTTCGGGAACGGACGGCACATGTACCTCGAGCTCTTCTCCACCGAGCCGCTCGAGACGCTGATCAAGAAGCGCGCGGCCTTCGTCGCCGCGCATCAGCTTCGCGATCCGAGCAAGTGGTACGACGGGCTTCTCGCCGAGTGGGACATGGACGACGAGGTGATGCTCAGCCCGGACAACTACGATCGCATCAAGGGATGGCGCATCTACGAGGTGACGTGCGACGACCCGGGCTTGAGCCGGCCGGCGTTCCTCGCCGCGAAGAACGCCGAGTTCCCCGTCCAGCGCGAGGTGAACGCGATCGACTACTACATCGAGCACTTCGTGTGGGGCGGACTCCAGCGCACGACGGACGAGACGTTCTCCTACGGCATCTACGGCATCCCCGACTGGAAGACGAATCGCGAGAGCCACGACACCGGGCGCAACGGCCAGCGGCATCTGTGGCGGATCTACGATTATCCGCACATCACGCTGATGTACTTCGCCATGTATCGCGTGGCCACGCTCCATCCCCAGATCACGTGCGCGCTCCCGGCCGCCGAATATCTGCGTCGCGCGTACGGCACGGCGGTGGCCATGTTCACGATTCCGTACGAGATCGAGCGCTGGTCGGCGTACCAGACGGGGCTGTACAACGAGCTGATCATCGTCCCGCTCATCGACGCACTGTACGCGTCAGGGATGCACGACGAGGCCGAGCGCCTGCGGATGCACTGGGAGCGCAAGGTCAATTACTTCGTGAACGACAAGCCCGATCTGTTCGCGTCGGAGTACGCCTTCGACTCCACCGGTTTCGAGTCCACGCACGCGCTGGCGAAGTATGCCGTGCAGCACGCGGCCCGCATGCAGGCCGAGAGCGCCGCCTCGGCGAAGACGTCGAGCGCATCGGACACGACCGACGGCACCGGCTCGGCCAAGCGCACCGGCATCACGCTCGAGAAGGCGCAGCACTTCATGGAGACGCAGATCGCGGCGAACATCTTCTGCCGCGGATGGCTGGAGCCCGCCTACTACTATCTGGGGAGCGATTACCGTGGCGGCGCCGGCGATCGCTACACGCTCACCTACATGTCGCAGATGGGCGGCTGGTCGGTGCTCGACTACGCGCTGCACTTCGCCGCGGCCCCCGCCCCGTACCTCCGACTCGGCTACGCGTCGTGCCTGAGCGCGTGGGCGCTCGTGAACTCGGGGACGCCGGAGTCCGGCTACGGCTACTGGTACCCGGGCCAGGCGAACGACGGCGGCGCCGGCGGCGGCTTCGAGCCGGCCGCGTACGGCATGACGTGGCTGGAGCAGCCGCACCATCGCGGCTCCTGGTACTACTCGTGTGAGATCAACCTCGGCTACTGCGGCGCTCTGCGCAGCGCCGCGACCGTGCTCGCTGACGATCCGATCTTCGGCCGCTTCTCCTTCGGCGGCGAGTGGCGTGAGACACCGCACGGCATCGAGGTCACACCGCGAGACGGCGTGCGCCGCCGCTTCCACGCGATGCTCCACGAGGGAACGTTGCACATGGAGCTGGGCAACGACCGATTCGCGACGTCGAGCCCCATCGTGCTCGAGCGCGATCTCTCGGGCGTACGCTTTCACCTCGAGAGCGACAACCCTGCGGCGCACGTTGCGACGGTGCGCCTCTCGGGGCTCGAGCCGGGGCGGTACGCCGTTCGAGACGGCGACGGAAAGACGATCGCCACGCTGGATACGCACGCGGCCGAAGAAAGCGTCATCGAGCTGCCAATGAGGACAGGGGCCGACCCGAGATCTTTCAGCCTCATCAGGCTGCCTGCGGCAGGAGACGCGTCACGCGACGACTGATGTCGCGCCAGATCGCACCACAGAGACACGGAGGGCACGGAGAACAACTCAGCAGTTCTCCGTGCCCTCCGTGTCTCTGTGGTGATCCTGCAGGTGGTCTCGCGAGGAGCGCCCAGCTTACTTCTCGAGCTGATCCCCCCGCACCATTCTCACCCCGTACACCGCCGCGATCTGCCCCTTGTCCTTCGCCTGGAAGCGCACGGTCACCTTCGTCTTCCCCTTCACAAGATCGGCCGGCACCGCGTACGTGACATCGAAGAAGTGGCCCGGATCGCTCCGGTCGATGTGCTGATCGCCCACCTTCTGCCCGTCGACGAGGATCTCGAAGTCCGCGGGCAGCGTGCGACGATCGGCCGTGTAGTACGTGGCGACGATCGCCATCGGATGCGACGGATCGACGGCGAGATCGAACGAGAACCAGCTCCGCCCCGCACGCGCGAGACGGCCTTGCATGAACGCTCGCTCGATCCCCTCCCCGGCCTGATAGTTGACCGCCTTCTCCGACTCGGCGTCGCCAGGCTGCACGAACGCGACGCTCGCCGCTTCCAGCGCGCGCTGGTGCGCTTCCTCCTGCGCGTACTCGGCCTGCTTCGACTTCCACTCATCGGGCGTGTAGAGATCCCAGTAGACACCGTACGTCCGCTCGTGCAGACGATAGAACGGGACGAGATCCACATCATGCACGGCGCCCTGCCCGTTCGGCTCGCGCCCCACACCCTTCGTGCGGAAGTGACCCGGCTGGCCGGCCACAGGCTCGAGCCACGACTCCACCGGCTGATCGGCCGCCACGAACACCGGCACGACCGGACGCGGCGGACGCGGGCCGCCTCGGCCACGCCGCTCCTCCGGCTCAGGGCCCAGGTCGCCGGCCAGCGCCAGCGGTCCCCACATGATTGCGGCGCGGCGCGGATTGTCGGGCGTCGGCTCCAGCCGCAGCGTCTTCGGGAGCGCGACCTCCACCGTGTCGCCGCTCTTCCACGTGCGCTTGATCTCGACGTACGAGCCGACCTGATCCGGGAAGAAGTACGGATCGCGCCGAGGACGACGTGCGGCATTGTCGCCTTCGCTCGAGTTCGCACCATCGCTGGCCGCACTCGTCTGAGGCGGCCACGTCGCGGGCATCGGAACATCCTGCCCGTTCACCTTCACCGCGAAGCCATCGCCCACCCAGTACGGACGCCGCACCTGCATCGTGAACTCGCGCGGCGACCTGAGCTGCAGCGTGAGCTTCGCCGTCTCCCCCTCGGGGAAATCGGTTTCCATGTTGAGATGCACGCCCGCCGCATCCCACGACGCCGTCGACGGCATGTACTGGTTCAGCCAGAGCGTGTTCCCGTTCTCGAAGTAGACGCCGTCGCCGTGCAGCGCGTGGTTTTCCATCCCCGTCCCAACGCAGCACGTGAAGCTCTCGAACATGTCCTGGTACTCGTGCGTCACGCCCTGCCCGATCGGTACCATGTAGCACATGCGCCCGTCGTTCGGATCGATCGAGCCGAGTGCATGATTGTACAGCATCCGCTCCTGGTAGTCGGCGTAGTGCACGTCGGGCCACACGGAGAAGAGCAGCCGGCTCAGCTTCAGCATGTTGTAGACGGGGCAGCTCTCGTCCGTGCGCCCATCGATGCGCGCGCCGAGGACGTCGGACGGACCCCAGTACTCGTCGGTGCCGCTGCCGCCGGTGGAGAAGCTGTGGTGATTCGTGATGCGATCCCAGAAGAAGCTCGACGCGAGCCAGTCCTCCATGCGCGCGGTGTCGATGTACCGGTGCGCCGAGCCGATGAGCTTGGGGATCGCGCAGTTCGCGTGCTTCCCACCCGTGTCATCCTCGTGGCGCTGCAGCGGCTGGATGAACGCGCGATGCTCGAACGCATACGAGAGATCGAGCCAGCGCTTGTCCCCCGTGTCGGCGGCGAGATCGACCAGGACCTCGTTCATCCCGCCGAACTCGGTCTCCATCATGTGTTGCAGCTGCGCGTCGCTGAGCGGGGAGAGAATCCCCTCGGCCCACTTCGCGAAGTTGACCTCGACATCGAGCGCGGTGCGATTCCCCGTGTAGCGATAGGTGTCGCGCAGACCGGCGAACAGCTTGTGCAGCGTGTACCAGGGCGACCACTCGCCGTTGAGATCGAACGCGGCCGCGCGGATCTCACCCTTCTTCAGCTCGCCGAAGCAGCGACGCCCGTTCTCGAGTGCGCACAGGTAGCCGTCGCCGTTCCTGTCCTGCACCGTCTTCAGCTCGTTCACCATGTACGCCGAGCGATCCTTGAACCGCTGATCACCCGTCGCGCGATACATGAGGCTGATGGCCGAGAGGTAGTGCCCGGCGATGTGCCCCGTGAGATTCCGACCGCCGCCATCCCACCCCGCGTACGGCTCCGCCTTGGGCTTGAGCCCCGCACGCTCCCGGTAGTACGCAAGCATCCGATCGGGCTCGAGCGCGAGCAGGTACTTGATGTCCAACTCCTGCGCGTGCTTGAGCGGACCACCGGTGAGACGCACCCGCTCGACGGGGATCGAGCGCGCCTTGATCGTCTGGCTCTCGAGCGTCTTCGGCTTCGGCGACTCGACCGCCTCGGCGAGCGAGAAGGGGATGCTGTCGAGCAGCGGGACGGCACTCGCGGTGAGGCCGAGCTTGAGCGCCGTACGGCGGGAGATCGTCATGGAATCGTCCTCAGTCCTTCTTCATGGTAATGAGAATCACGCCGTGCGCCCCGCGGATGCCGTACACCGACGTCGACGCGACATCCTTCAACACTTCGATCTTGTCGATCTCGTGCGGGTTGAGCGATCGCAGCGCGTTGCTCACCTGTCCTTCCTGCACCGGCATGCCATCGATCACCAGCAACGGCTCGCCAGACTGCGTGGCGCTGATGTAGCCGGCAGAATCGCTGTGCAACGAGAGGTCGCCACCTCGGATGCGCAGCGAGATATCACCGTTCGGTGAGCGAATGACCTGCAGACCGGGCACCCGCCCCTGGAGCAGCTCGGCGATGTCGTCGACATGCCGCGAGTCCAACGCCCCATTCGAGAGCGAATCCACCGAGCCCGTCTGGTTGGTCAGCGGCCGTGTGCTATCCGCGGAAATGCTTCGCGGTACAGGGTGCGTGGCCGGCGCGGGGGTATGGCTGCAGGCCGACAGCAGGGACAGCCCGGAGCAGAGTGCTGCAACAGCGGCGCATCTCCACATCATGCCTCCTTCCGCCCCGGGGGCTCGCCCGTGTCGCATGCACGTCTACGACACGGGCGAAGATCAGAGCGGGTTAGTACCCCGGATTCTGCTTCAGATTGGTGTTCGTATTAATTGCGCTTGATGGTATCGCAAAAATAGTACGGAAGTCGCCGTTCGGCGTATGGTTGAACCACGTCTTGGTCGTAAAGACCTTGAATCGAATCATATCCGTGCGCCGATGTCCCTCGGCGGCGAACTCCCACCCCAGCTCGTCGAGGAAGCGGCCGTACTGGACGTCCGCCCCGCCGCCCGTGACCGGCGTCCCGCCTGGGGCCGTCTTGACGACGCCATCCGTGTCGTACCAGCCGTAGTTGTACGAGCTTCCCTGCGTCAGGTCGGCAGCCGTCACCGTCGCCTTCGACGGATTGGTCGGGAAATCGCGCTGCCGCACCTGCGTGACGAGCTGCGCGGCCTTATCACCTTGCCCTGTCCGCAGGTACGCTTCCGCCTGCATCATGAGCACTTCGGCGTAGCGGACGATCGGATAGTCGACATCGGACGAGCCCGTCTCACCGGCGTAGATCTCGTACTTCCACACCGGGTATCCGTTGTTGAAGCCCGTGCTGTCGATGCGCGGCACGAACGCGACGAAGTTGTACCCGCGTCCCTGTGAGTCGAACTGCGGACCCATGAGCCAGGTGTCCTTGAGGCGCTCGTCGTCGGGATCATAGGTGGCGACGAACTGCGGGTTGGATGCGCTCCCGCCCCACGGCTGCGCCTGCAGATTGAAGACGAAGCGCAGATCGGGCTTCAAGGTCTTCATATGGAACGAGCTCTCGCGCGCGTTGATCGCGTCGTACGGCACGTTCCAGATGTCTTCCTTCGAGTTCTCGTTGTGCCGCGAGAACGGCGTGCGATAACTCGCGTCCAGCACGTACTTGTTCCCATCGATGATCTGCTGCGTCGTGCTGATCACCTTGTCCCACTGCGGCGTCCCCGTGTACACCTCGGCGTTCAGGTAGGTGCGGGCGAGGATCGCCAGCGCTGCCCACTTGTTCACGCGGCCATACATCGCCGTCCCGGTCTCCTCCGACAGGTCGGGGATCGCCGTCGTGAGCTCGCTCACCACGAAGTCGTACACCTGCTGGCGCGTGGACTGGGTCGGCAGACCCGTCGCCTTGAAGTCCGTGACGATCGGGACGTTGCCGAAATTGTTCAGCAGCAGGTAGTAGTAGTATGCTCGCAGGGCATGCAGCTCCGCGTCCAGGTCCTTCTTCGTCGTATCGTCCGTGGGGACGACCCCGGAGTCGATCTGGTAGAGCACGCGGTTGGTGTTGTTGATCCCGTTGAACGCATTGTACCAGAGGCTGTTCGGCTGGCCCTGGTGCGCATCCCAGCGGTGCTCGTGCATGCGGATGTAGGTGCCCCCGTCGTACCACCCGTTCGGGCGGACGGGCGTGAGCAGCTCGTCCGATGATTCCTCCTGGGTGTCGATGTTCCCGTACCACGCCATCCACGTATTGCGGAGTGGCGTGTATGCGGGCCCGACGAGGGAGGCGATGTCCTTGGCCGTCGGATTGAAGTTGGCATCCGTGACCTCGGTGTACGGCGTCTCGGTGAGATCCGTACACGCGGCCATCGAGAACGCCATCCCGAGGCTGAGCAGCGCGAGCGCGTATTTGGTGTAATTCTGTCTCATTGCGGTACCGTCCTTCGGATGGACGCTGATCGGAGCGCGCGAGCGCCCGAAGCGTGAATGTGATCTCAGAACGTCATGCTGAGGCCGAGGGTGAACATCCGCGTCGTCGGATACGTGTCGCGGGTGTCATCGCCGGGGCTCAGATTGTCCGAGGAACCGAGGGTCGTGACTTCCGGATCCATCCCCTTGTAGCCGGTGAGCGTCAGCAAGTTGCTCCCCGAGACGTAGACTCTGGCGCCCGACAGGACGTGGCCGACCGGACCCATCAGCTTCGGCGAGAGCGTATAGCCGAGCGTGATGTTGTCGACCTTCCAGTAATCTCCGTTCTCGATGTAGTAGCTCACGAGGGTGAGATCGTAGTTCAGCGTCCGCTTGCCGTACACCTTGTCGAACGCGGACTTGAGCATGTTGTACTGCGTGATGGTCGGATTCTCGTAGAACATCCGCTGGAAGTTCAGGATCTGGAAGCCGAACGCGCCGCGCATGTTGACGCTCAGATCGAAGCTCTTGAAGCGGACGGCGTTGTTCCACGCCACATATTGCTTCGGCAGCCCGTTCCCCAGCACGCGCTTGTCCTTGTCCTTCGCGTCGCGAACGGAGATGCGGTTCCCGGCGCTGTCCAGCACGATCCACGCGCCGCTGCTGTCAATGTCCACCGACTGCCACCCCCAGAAGTTGCCGATCGGCCCGCCGATGTCGATGCGGTGCGTGGACATCTGCACCGGCTCGCCCGTGTACCCCGTGTAGAAGAAGTCCGCGGTCTGGTACACGTCGTTGGACAGGCTCACCAGCTTGTTGCGGTTGGTGGACCAGTTCGCGCTGGTGGTCCACTGCAGGTCGTGCCGCTTGATGACGTCGTAACTCAGCGACGCCTCGAAGCCCTTGTTCTGCATATGGCCGACGTTGGCGAGGATGCTCCCGAACAGATAGGGAGGGACCGGGACGGAGTAGTTGTACAGCATGTCCCGGTTGTCCGACTGATACGCGTCGAAGCTGCCGCTCAGGCGCGAGTCGAACAGCGCGTAGTCGACACCAACGTTGAGCTCGCTCTTCCGCTCCCACCGCAGGTCGGGGTTCGGATTCCGCGCGGGCGTGAGCCCGGCGACCCACTGGCCGTTGTACAGGAACTTGGAGCCGTACCGGTAGCTGGTGAGCGAGAGGTAGGAGCTGGACGGCGCGATACCGGTGACGCCGTACCCCACGCGCAGCTTGAGCTGGTTCACCCACGGCACGGCCTTCATGAAGCCCTCGTTCCCGATCTGCCATCCGGCGGAGATCGCGGGGAAGAGACCCCACTTGTGGTTGGCGCCGAACCGGGAATTTCCCTCGTAGCGGAGGCTTCCATTGAGGAGGAACCGGTTGTCCCAGTCGTAGTTCAACCGACCGAAGAAGCCGATCAGCTTGTAGGAGCTCTTGCCACTGTTCATGCTCGCCTGGCCAGTGCTCAGCGCGCTCCCCTGCTGCAGCGAGTTGTAACCGAAGAGATCGGTGGGGAAGTTGTAGTTGTATGCGCTGAACCCGTCACTCTCGAAATCGTTGTAGTCGTAGCCGCCGAGCAGCGTGAAGTGGTTCCGCGAGATTGCCCCGTTGTACGTGCCGGTGAGCTCCAGGATGTGATCGATGCTGCTCGACGCGCTGCGGGAAGCGGTACCGTTCAAGCCCGACTGCGTCGTGGCCACGTTTTGGAACGTCGTGGCATCGCCGCTTTGCCCCTCGCTCCGCTCCGTGCCCGCCAGCATCTGCAGATTCAGATTGTTGATCGGGCGGAACTTGAGGGTGCCGTGGAGACGGAGATCGCGGTTCTCAGTATTGCCGTTCTCCGTCTGGATGATGCCGAGCG